>DATHEN010001306.1:0-28935 GCA_035318565.1 Polyangiaceae bacterium | reverse complement strand
CGTCGAGTTCGATGCGGACGGCCGCGACTCCCGGCGCCTTCTCGGGGATATCTTCCTCGGCCACGGCTGGTACGAGCCCGCGTATCGCCAGTACCGCACCATGACCGATTCCGCACCGGACGACGCGCTGGCAAGCTTGCGGCTTGCCGCGGCTGCCGCGGGCACGGGGCGCATCGACGAAGCGCTGCGTCTCGAGCGTCACGTCGCCAACGCCCAGGGCACGCCGGGTCCGAACGATCCGCGGCGCTGGGCGCGCCTCGCGTCTGCAGCGCGCCTGGCCCGTCTGATCGACAGACCGCCGCCGCTGCTCGCGGGCGAAACTGACAGCGCGGAGCGCCGCAAAGAGAGCATGAAGCGCGAGCTCAAGGAGCTGCAGTTGTTCAGTGGACCGGGTGTGCTGAGGGTGCTCACCTGGGAGCAACTCGACGCGGACGTGCAGCTCGAAGCGCGCGCCGGCGATGCACCTCTGGCGGTGGGCGACTTGACCGACGCCGCGCGCGCCGGCCTCTCGGCGCTGGCGCTATCGGGCCCCGAGGCGACTCGGGTCAGCAGCACTGCGCGGCTTCGAAGTCTGGTGCGCGCGGGCGCCTTGCCGCTCGCTCTGCACGAGATCGCGTGGGACGGAAAAGACTTCAGCGTGCGCGTGGAGCAACGCTCGCTTTCGGCGGGCAGCAGCACGGTCGAGCTGTGACGTTTACAACTTGAGCGCAAGCCACGCGGTTGCGTAGTCGACGTCTTCTGCAGCGGACTCGCGCAGGAACCGCCCGGCGAAGAAGTGAACGTACGCACCCGTGAGGCTCAGGTGCCGGGTGGCCTGCCACTGCAGCGTCACGGCGGCCTGGCTGCCCACAAAGCGCTGGCGTGTGGCCGCGTGTGAGATTTGAGGCAGCGTGGAGGAACGGTACAAGCCGTCGCCGCTGCTGTGACGCCAAAAAATGTCCCAGTCGAACACGGCCAGCACGCTGTCTCCGAAGGAGAGATCGAGCGCCGGGTGTACGTCCACGAGATTCTGCGAACCCACGAGGCTCGCCTCGCCGTAGTACGTGCCGCGCGGAAACAACGGGTTGAAGGTCTGCAGGTCGGGATCGTTCGCGTCTTCGTCTCCGCTGGCCGCGTTCACTTTCAGGCCGAAGCGTGGCTCGGCCGGCAGATCGTGGAAGGTGTAGCCCGTATTCGAAGCCAGCATGTAAGCGCGGATGTTTGCGTCGCCGAACGAGCCCCACTGATAAACGAGCTCGAAATCGTAGTCGAACGCGCCGGGTTTTCCCCAAAGCCGCGCGCCCCAGGAGTGACGGAGCTCGCGTGCCGCGCCCTGATTGAAGACCGACTCCGGCTCGTGCAGTCCCAGGTAGTACACGTCGATGCCGAGCCCGGCTGCCAGAGCGCCCGCCGAATAGCTGCCCCAGAACCAATGCTCGCGCGCGCGCCGGTTGTCGAAAACGCCGTCTTCATTGATGACGGGCGCGAGCGCGAAAGCGTTCATCTGCCAGCCGCCGCTCTGTGCGATCAAACGTGCTCCGTCGAAGCTACGCCGCAGATTGGTCTTGTCGCGCACCGAAACCAGGCGCGAAGAGCCGAACGCCAACTCTTGCCGGCCAGCGCGCAGCGTGACGGAGTCGTGCGAGCCGAGCGTCAGGTCGAGAAACGCCTGATGTAGATCGAGCTCGTCCTTGTCCGTGGAGCGTGGAGCGGCGTCGTGATTGAAGTAAAGGCCGCTCTGCAGCTCGGCGAACGCGCGCACTCTGCCGAAGAGGCGCAGATTGGCGTGCAACAGCGCGCGCTGCAGCACGTACCCATTGTCGTCCGCCGCAGCTCTGCCGAAGTCGACGGAGCTCACGTACTCGTAGCGTTCGCGCAAGTCGGCGCCCCACGAGAAGTAGCTCGCGCCCTTTCCGCCCAGGCCGAGGTACTTCATGGTGTCGAGCGGGCGCGCTCGGCAGGCGGGGTCGTCGAAGGACGAGTAATCTTCGTCGTAGCGCAGCGCGCGGAACGGCTGGGCCTCGCAGGGGGCGGCTGCGGCCGTCCTCGTGCCCAGCAGACAGAGGAGTATCCCGAGCGCGAGGCGGCTCTGCCGAGCCGGTCCCCGCATTAGCGTGGCCCCAACTGCCATAAAGACAATGTATTCCAATAGCTACCCGCTGGGGGTGCCGGAAATCCGGAATGCACATCCGAGCCGAGGTGCTAGCCGCCCGTACCCGCGGCGCGGAAAAAGCCCGCAGCGCGCCCCCGTTTCGCGGACAGGGCCGGTTTGCCCGCGCCGGTAGCAGGCGTACCTTGTGGGAAGGATGAAACCAGGCGATCACCCCGACTTCTTCCGGCTTCCGCCGCCCCCGGGCCGCTCTCGCGAGAGCTCCATCCGCCTGGATGGGGTGGGCAAGTTCTGGCACGACGGAGAGCCCGTCGCACACCCCGGCATGGCCCGCGCGTTCGCTTCGTGGATCGCGCGGCACCCGGACGATGGCCGTTTCATCCTCTCCAACGGTTACGACTGGTCGTACTTCAGCGTGGACGACGTCCCGTTCTTCGTCCTCACGCTGCAGGTCGCAGGCGAGGACGTTTCGGTGCTGCTGTCCGACGGCAGCGAAGAGCCGCTCGCAGCAGACACGCTGCAAGTCGGTTCCCAGGATGCACTCTACGTACGGGTGAAAGGGGGCAGCTTCGAGGCTCGCTTCACTCCCGCTGCGCAAGCGGCGCTTGCGCCTTTGCTCGTGGAAGGTCCGAACGGCGAACCCGTTTTGGAGATCGCCGGTAAGCGCTACAGCATCCGCGAGCGATCCTTGCACTAGCCGAGATACCGAACCCGAGCCTCGCGGAGTCGTCCCACGCCGCGGCGCGCCCGTGATAAAGGGTCGTGCAATGCGAGTTCTGGTTGCCGACCGCCTTGCCGCGGGGAGCCTCGATGAGATGCGAGCTCTGGGCGTGGAAGTCAGCTACGAGCCGGATCTGACGCCCGCGGAGCTTCCGGCGGCGCTGACCGGCGTCAACGTGCTGATAGTGCGCGGCACCGAGGTCAGCCAGGAGGCCATCGAGGCCGGCGAGACGCTGAATCTGATCATTCGGGCCGGCGCCGGTGTGAACACCATAGACGTCCGCACCGCCAGTGAGCGCGGCATCTACGTTGCGAATTGCCCCGGTAAGAACGCATCGGCCGTCGCCGAGCTGACCTTCACCCTGATCGGCTGCCTCGATCGACGGGTGCCGGACGCGGTGTACAGCCTGCGCAGCGGCAAATGGCAAAAGCACGATTTTGCCCAGGCTCTCGGCCTGCGCGGCCGAAAAATCGGCATCGTGGGTTTGGGGCACGTAGGCCGCACCGTGCTCAGGCTGGCGCAAGCGTACGAGATGATACCGTACGGCTGGAGTCGCTCGCTCACGAGCTCGCGTGCAGCGGAGCTCGGCGTGACCCGCGTCAATAGCATCGAAGAGCTGGCGCGGCGCTCACAGATCCTGACCGTTCATCTCGACCTCACCGAACGGACACGGCAGGTCATCTCGCGCAGCGTGCTCGAAGCCTTGCCCGACGGCGCCATGGTGATCAACACCGCCCGGAACGAGCTGCTCGACTATCGCGCCCTCGCCGAGCTCGTCCCGCAGAAGAACCTGCGCGTCGGCCTGGACGTGTTTCCAGAGGAACCTGAAACCAGGGATTCACACTACGAGTTCAGGCTACTCACCAGCGGCCTGGTCTACGGAACGCCGCACATCGGCGCGTCGACGGATGAAGCCCAGATTGCGATTGCCAACGAGGCAGTGCGCATTTTACGCAGTTTCATCCTCAAGGGTGAAGTGCCGAACGTCGTGAACATCAGTGTTACGTCGGGCGCGCGTTACCAGCTCGTGGTGCGCCATCGCGATCGCATCGGCGCCCTGGCCAACGTGCTGGGTGTACTGAAACGCCATGGCATCAACATTCAAGAGCTCGACAACAACATCTTCGAAGGCGGCAAGGCGGCCTGCGCCAAGATTCGCCTCGATACCCGGCCTTCGGACTCTTGTATGCAGGAGATCATGGCGTTCTCCGACGAAATCCTGCACGTAGACTTGGTGACCTTGCCGAACATGGCCTAACCACGCTGAACATGAGCTTTCGGTTGGCGGTCTGTTGCCTGAGTACTCTGACGGTCTTGGCCGCGTGCTCGAAGAAGGAGCCCGCGGTCGAGCAAACCGCCCCTTCGACGCCGGGCTCAGCCGCAGCGCCGAGCGCCGCCGCACCGAGCGGCATTGCGGAAGCGCAGCGCATGTTCAAGATTCGCTGCTCCGTATGTCACGGGATGACCGGCAAGGGTGACGGCCCGGGTGCGGCAGCGCTGAATCCCAAGCCGCGCGACTACACGAATCCAGAGTGGCAGAAGAGCGTCACGGACGAGCAGATCAAGAGCACGATCCTGAAGGGGGGCGCTGCCGTCGGAAAGAGTCCCACCATGCCCGCGAGTCCCGATCTCGAGTCGAGACCCGAGCTGCTCGAAGGGCTCGTGCAGGTCGTGCGCTCCCTGGCGAAATAGGATCACTGGCAGGACGATGTGGCCGCGTAAAACGGCTCGTTGAGCCACACCAGCATGCCGTTGAAGAACGTGCGGTAGAGACTGCCGAGTCGTGAGGCATCGCCGAAGTGACAAACGGCGCCGTTGTCGAGCGCGATGCGATAGCCGTCACCGGAGCTCGTTGCGGCGATCGCTACGGCCTTGGCGTCCGACGTCACGGGCTTCGTGATGTAGCGCTGGTGATCCACCATGATCCGCAGATCTTGACCGGCTGCCCCGCCACGCTGGCGTGCATCGCCAAATGGGAACACGTTGCCGGCGCGATCGAGCAGCCAGTAGCCGCCACCGCGGGGGTGCGGAGCGATGCCCACTACGGCATGACTCGGCGGGCTTCCGGCAAGATCGCCGAAGTGAACGGCCGAGCCGAAAGCTCCCACCTGACCGTTCGCCGTGACGAGCCAATAGCCCTCGCCCCCGGCAGCAGCGGCGATCGCCGTCACCGAGTCGTTCGAAATCGGCATGTTCCCGAGCACCGCTGCAGCACCGATCGCGTGTACCTCACCATTCGAGAGCGCGACCCAATAGCCGGCATCGTTGGCGGAGTACGCAATCCCCCGCACCTCTGCGCCGGCCAGGCGCTCTTCTGGTAGCGAGCCGAGCTCGGCCGCGTCGCCGAACGCCAGGACCTGGCCGTTCGAAAACACCTGCACGTAACCCTCACCGGATGTGGTGGCCGCTGCACCAACCACGGGCCGAGCGCGCGGCCGAGCCTCGGAGAACGCCGCTCCGCCGGCGTTGGGTACGTCACTGCCGAACGCGAATACCGCGGAGTCGCACGTCACCACCCGGTAGCCGGTGTCCGCCGCTAGCAGCGTGACGGGCCGCTCGGCGGGTGCTGAAACGCCAGCGCCGTCGATGTGGAGCTCGCGCGCCACGGCGCGAGCCAGGGCAGTACCCATGAGGCCCGCACCGAAGTACGTGAGGTGGACATCGTCTTTCGGACGCACGCGCCGCTCGAGGCCGTCGCAATCGGCGACGGTCTCGATACGGCCGCCATTTTCCGAGATGAGCTGTTCGGAAGCATCGACGACGCCGAAGCCGAGCTCCTCTTGAATACCGAGATACGCTTTGAAAAACGGATTCTCCGCTGCCGGTTCATTCTCACGGACCGGCAGCGGCTTGACTAGCAGCACGCGCGCGTTGCGTATGCTCAGTCGCCGTACGAATTCCCGCAGCAGGCGTTGCGCCATCAGCTCGAACTCCGGGCTGCCGACGGCAATCGAGTCCTCTTCCGGACTCCGGCACTGCTCCGCGCTGCGCGGAGGTTCGGGTCCGTAGTTGTGGTTCAGATAAATCACGACCAAGTCGGGGTCGACGTCGCGGACGAGAGCCGTGGCCCGGTCCAGCCACGAAAATCCGGACCCGTTCGCGTGCATCTGAACGCGATCGCAATCGTACTGCTCGCGCGTGAACAGGCACGAACCCCACGCGCCCAGCACCTGCGCGTCGATGCCCATGGCCCGCAGCGCCATCCGCGCGTGGCTGCCGTGCTCGTCCATGATGGAGTCGCCGACGAGCAGCACGCGTGGTGGGGTGCTCAGCCGGCGCGCAGCGCTCGTGCCGGTGCCCACGACCGGCTCATCCGTGCAGCCGCTGAGCAACAGCAGCAGCACTGTGAGGCAAACCGTAACTAGGTAAGTCCGCCCCGATGAAAGTTTCTTACGGTAGCGCATGCTAAAAGCGACTTAAGTACCCGCGCTTTTAGCATACTTTTGCGTCTTTGCTCGAGCGAGCGCGCTTCAGCGGATCAGTTCGGCAGGGGCGGCCGACCGCTGAGGAGCCAGGCCCAGAACAGTGCTCCCACCTTTTGCAGCTCGTCCAAAGTGTAGTCGTGCCCGGCCGCCACTTGCGACCACTGCCGATATTCATTGGCCGTGTAGCTCGTCGTGTAGCTGGTATCACCCGTGACCGGTAGCCGTGGACCGGTGGTAGTTCCACTGACAGCGAACAGCCAGACCGTCACGGCGGCACCCGTGCGCTGAAGCTCGCCGCCCGGCAATCCGGAGACGCTGACCCCGCTGGCCAGCAAGTCTTGCCACTTGGCTTCGTAGTGCGAAGTGACATCGAAGCTGTCACCCTGCGCGAAGGTGAGCGGAACGTGGGGCCCCACCGTGGTGGGTATCCCGGACAGGTCCAGAACGCTCAGCGAACATGCGCCCGGCTGGTTGCAGTCCGTGGACTGGTCGAACGGCGTCCCGAGCGAAATATAGTCGCGAAACGCGCCCGAGGCATTCGTGGTGACCGTAGCCATTTCCGTGCAAACCTGCGCGCCGCACGTCATGACGCGCAAGCTTCGTTGAGCTGGCCAGCCGCTTCCGTGCGTGCGCACGGTGAGCCAGGGTATGAGCGCGCTTCGCAGGTCCAGGCTGACGCTCCCCCCTGCGTTGCTCGCTGTCACGGTAACGGGCAGCTCCGTTGCGATTTCGGAGTTGGTGCTGCCTTGCACGTGGACCACGCAGTTTCCTGGCACGGTGCAATCGTGCCAGATGTGGGCCGGCGGGTTTTGCCCGAACGGGATCTCATTGAACTTCACGAAGCTGGCCGCGGTCAGAGAAGCCGAGAACGTGCCACTCTGCGAGACGGGAACGACCTTGGGATCCCGGCAGGTTTCGGCGCTCGTGGAGTTCTTACGGCACAGGCTGACCCGCACGCTGCCGACCGTTCCCCAGCCGCTTCCCGTCACCTGGATCGGGCTGCCCGCGCTGACCGTGCTCGAAGCCAAAGCGATCGTGCCCGCGGTGGGAGCCTCCGGGATGAAATTCAGTGGTAGCTCGAAGGTCTGACTCCCCCCGCCGAGGTACGCAGTCACCACGACCTCGCACGCGCCCGGCGTATCGCAGGAATACGCTTCGCCGCCGTAAAATTGACAAGGCCCGAACGGGCTGTCCGTGTCGTACGGCACACACGTGCTCCACTGGCTGCCCGGATTACCCCACGCCCGGCGCACCAGCAGCGGTCCCTGAAATACACCATTTTGATCGGTGTAGCCTCCGCGCGGGACATGCCCGGCACAGTCTTGTTGATCGCTCCCGCGCTGGCAGTAGCTCACGAACCAGCCGGCAGGAAATCCACTCACCTGGACGCTGATGACGTCTCCGTCGCGCAGAGCTGCGTTCGGTACCAAAGTGGCGGACAGCGGGGTCGGCGTTCCCGGCGGCGGGAAGGTGAGCGGCAGAACTACGGCAGTGCCAGTAAAGTCGAACGGATCGGCGATCTGCAGCGCACACAGCCCGGGCGCTGCCGCGCATTCGATTTCCGTCGTCGCACCGCTCGGGTCGTTGATGAAGAACGTGGACCCCTGGGTGCTCGTGATGTCGAACGCGCCGCTTGCGTCAGCGTATAGGGCCGCGCTGGAACCGCACTCAGTGAAGCCGGCGCCCGTGCACCGGCGCATCGATAGCATGCGCGAAGGCACCCAACCGGCGCCCTGCAGGCGTAGCAGCACGCCCGAGGTGAGGGGAGTGACGGAAGCGATGCTCGCCGTACCCTTCTGGGCTGGCGCGGGCGGCGGTGCCGCTCTGAAGCTCAGCGGGATTCGGCTCTCGGTTCCCGAGCCATTGCTCACGCTGATCACGCACGCGCCGGGCTCCGCGCACGAGTGCGGGAGGCCGTCAGCCAGTGTGTACAGCATCGATTGGACGGGTAACGTGGCTTGAAAGGATCCGCTGGCGTCCGCCTGAAATGTGTTCTCTGCGCGGAGCGGGCTGAAGCCGTAGTACGGGGCGCAGGCGAAAAAATCGCGACAGAGCTGAGAAAAGTATCCGAAGGATCCCGGTCGGAAGTCACTGCCCGTGATGGTCAGCGCCTGGCCATCCACCAGGTCCGTAGTGGCACTGACGCTGACCGTGGGCGTTTGGCTGGCGGTGACGCTTTCCGTGCTGGGAGCGTGCTCGTTCTCAGCGCCATTCCCGCACCCCGCCAGCACGAGCACCCCCGCGCCGACTACAATCTGCCGTGCTCTCATCGATTCACCCTAGCGATCAGTTGGGCAAGGGCGGCTGACCGGCGAGGAGCCACGCCCAGAACAGCGCTCCCACTTTTTGCAGCTCGTCCACGGTGTAGTCGTAGTTGGCAGCGGTGGCTGACCACTGTCGATACTCGTCGGCCGTGTAGCTCGTCGTGTGACTGATGCTGCCCGCTATGGGCAGGCGTGGTCCAGTGGTGGTCCCGCTGACGGCGAAGAGCCATACCGTTACGGCCGCGCCAGTGCGCTGAAGCTCGCTCGCGGGCAAGCCGGACGCGCTCACGCCGCTTGCTAGCAGGTCTTGCCACTTGGGTTCGTAGTGCGTCGTGACGTCGAAGTGATCGCCTTGCGCAAACGTGAGAGGAACGTGCACACCAGCGCTGGTTGGGGTCGTCGAAAGGTCGAGCGCAGTCAGCGTGCAGGCGCCCGGCGCGCTCTCGCACTCCGCGGATCGATTGAGTGGAGCCAAGACCAGGGCGTATCCCCGGAAAGCTCCGCTCGCGTCCGTCGTGACCGGACCCATTTCCTGGCAGGTCCCGGCGTTGCACGTCAGGATTCGCAGGTTGCGCGCTGCCGGCCAGCCAGCGCCCACGGTGCGAACGTGCAGACCGGAAATGAGCGGACTTCTGAGCTCCATCTCCACGCTGCCGGCGCCCGCGGCGGGCGTTATGGTGAGAGGTACCTCAGCGGAAACGTCCGAGTTGGCGCTGTCCTGAACGTGAACCACGCAAGCTCCAGGAGCGGCCGTGCAATCGTTCCAGATATGGAATGGCGGGTTCTGTCCAAACGGGATGGTGTTGTATTTGACGAAGGTTGCTGCCGTGAGCGAGGTCGAGAAGCTGCCGTCCTGAGCAACTTGGACTACCGCAGGAGATCGGCAGGTTTCGTCACTGGTAGAATTCTTGCGGCAGAGGCTCACCCGCACGCTGCCGACGGTTCCCCAACCACTGCCCGTCACCTGGATCGGAGTGCCTGCGGTGACGCTGCTCGAAGCCAGTTGCAAGGTCCCTGCTTGCGGCGCCTGGGGGATGAAGTCGAGCGGTAGATCGAAACTCTGGCTGACGCCTCCGAAGGACACGTCAACGTCTACTACGCACGAGCCCGGTGTGTTGCAGGTGTACGGCCCTCCTTCGACGAACGTACAAGGTCCGAACGGGTTGGTCGGATCGTGGGGCACGCAGGTTCCCCACTGGCTACCGGGATTGCCCCACGCGCGCCGCACCAGCAGCGGTCCCTGGAACACACCGTTCGCGTCGGTGGCCCCTCCGGGCACGAATGGCCCGCCACATTGTGGTTGATCGCTGCCGCGCTGGCAGTAGGTCACACTCCAGTCGGGTGGAAATCCGCTTACCTGGAGCGTGATGACTTCTCCGTCGCGCAGGTTCTGGTTCGGTACGAGCGTCGCGGAGAGTGTGGTCGGCGTTCCCGGCGGCGGGAACGTGAGCGGCAGCGCGACGGCGGTGCCTGCGAAGTCGAACGGATCGGCGATTTGCAGCGCACACAGGTTTGGCGCAGCCGCGCAATCCACATACTCCGAGCTCCCGCTCGGATCGTTGGGAAGAAACGTGGGCGCCTGCGCCTCCGTGAACGCGAACGCGCCGCTCGCATCCGCGTTCAGAGCGCGGCTGTAGTTACACTGCGTGTAGCCGGCGCCGCTGCAAGTCCGCACGGACAACATGCGCGAAGGCAACCAGCCCGCTCCTTGTACGCGCAGCAATGCACCCGAGGTGAGGGGGGTGCTCGAAACGATGGTTGCCGTGCCTTTCTGAGCCGGAGGCACTGACGCTGCTCGGAAGCTCAACGGAAAATCGTGCTGAGTGCCCGCGCCGCTCTGATTGCTCACCCGGATCAAACAAGCGCCCGGTTCTGCGCACGAGCGCGCCGCGCCGTCCGGCAGTGAGTACAGCGTGAGCTTCGCAGGCAGCGTGAGCTGGAAGGTTCCGTCCGTGCCAACGTGGTAGGTGACGCTCTCGTCCGTCGGACTGAAGCCATAGTGCGGTACGCACGGGAAAAAGTCGCGGCAGAGCTGCCACACGAACCCGTACGACTCCGGCGTAAAGCCGCTGCCGTTCACGGTGACGATCTGACCGTCGACCAGGTCAGTGCTCTGGCTCACGGTGATCGTCGGTGATTCACTCGCGGTGAGGCTCTCGGCGCTCGGAGCAGCGCGCGTCTCACCCGCATCTCCGCAGCCGGGCAGCGCGAACAGACTCAACAGGATCGCATAGCGTCGTGTGTTCATGGGGCACTCGCAAATTCGTGTGGAATGGATGCAAGTCCCGTAAGCACGCTGTATGCCGACTGCGATCTTCGAACGTTTTCGCAATGATCGCGCAAAAATCCGCCAACCGCAGCGAATCGCGGAACTCGGGTCACGTGCGATCCTGTTCGCGCACGTTCGCACTCAGCACGGAATGTGCGCCGCGCCTAGCGCGCAGCGCAGATTGCGCGCTAGCTCAGAGCGTTTGCTTGACTTCTTCGACCTCGAAGCACTCGATGACGTCACCGAGCTTCAGGTCGTTGTAGCCGTCGAGCGCTATACCGCAGTCGAAGCCTTCTTTGACGTCGCGGACGTCGTCCTTGAAGCGCTTCAAGCTGCTCAGCTTGCCCGTCCAGAGCAAGCCCTCTTCCGGGCGGGTCAGACGCACCTGGGCGGAGCGGCGAATCAGACCTTCGAGCACCATGCAGCCGGCGACCATGCCCGCCTTGCTAATCTTGAACAGCTGGCGGATTTCGGCTTTGCCGATGGTCTTTTCGACCAGCGTCGGCGCAAGCAGGCCTTCCATGGCCGCTTTGATCTCATCCACCACGTTGTAGATGATGGTGTACTGCCGGATCTGGACCGTCTCTTTTTGCGCCAGAGCCGCGGCCTTGCCCGCGGGGCGCACATTGAAGCCGATGATGATCGCGTCGGCGGCGACCGCCAGGTTCACGTCACCTTCGGTGATGGCACCCGCGCCCGAGTGAACGACGGTAACGCGCACCTTGTCCGTGGACAGGCGCGTGAGCGCGTCGGACACGGCTTCGACCGAGCCTTGCACGTCCGCCTTGATGATGAGCTTCAGCTCGAGCTGGTCGGCTTCCTTCATGCGCTGGGCGAGCTCTTCGAGCGTCATGCGGGGGCCGCCGGTGCTGGGCATCAAGCTGCGGCGCTCTTTGATCTTGCGCGAGCTGGCGATCTGCTCGGCGAGCTTCATGTCCTTGACGGCGTGCACCGGGTCACCGGCGTTGGGCACGTCGCTGAGGCCGATCACGAACACCGGGGTGGAAGGCCCGGCCACGTTGAGGTTTCGCCCCAGCGAATCGCTCATCGCGCGCACCTTGCCGTAAACACCACCGGCCAGGATCACGTCGCCGCGGGTGAGCGTTCCCTCGGTCACCAGAATGGTGGCGACGGGACCCTTGCCGCGATCGAGCTCGGCTTCCACGACCACGCCGCTGGCGGGCTTGTTCGGGTTGGCGCGCAGCTCGAGCAGCTCGGCCTGCAGCGCGACCTGCTCGAGCAGGTTGTCCACGCCGTCGCCAGTCAGGGCGCTCACCTCGGTGAACAGGGTATCGCCGCCCCAGTCTTCCGGCACGAGGCCCACTTCACTGAGCTCGCGGCGCACGCGCTCGGGTTGCGCGTCGGGCTTGTCGATCTTGTTGATCGCAACCACGATCGGCACCTTCGCGGCCTTGGCGTGATTGATGGCTTCTCGCGTCTGCGGCATCACGCCGTCGTCCGCCGACACCACCAGGATCACCACGTCCGTGGTTTGCGCGCCGCGCGCGCGCATGGCCGTGAACGCTTCGTGGCCCGGTGTATCCAGGAAGGTGATGGGGCCGCGCGGCGTCTCCACCGAGTACGCGCCGATGTGCTGGGTGATGCCGCCGGCTTCGCCGGCCACCACGTTCGCCTTGCGAATTCGGTCGAGCAAGCTGGTCTTGCCGTGATCGACGTGACCCATCACGGTGACCACCGGGGGCCGGTGTAGCCTGCCGAGCTCCTCGGGCTCGGCGTCGATGCCCTGAGCGGCAACGAGCGCGGCCTCTTCGCTGACTGCGACGTCTTCGACTTCCCAGCCGAACTCGTTGGCGACGATCTTCGCCGTCTCGGCGTCGAGCGTGCTGTTGATGTTCACTCCCGTCATGCCGAGGCGAATGAGCTTCATCAGCACCTCGGTGGCCTTGGCGCCGATCTTGCCGGCCAGGCCCTGAAGGCCGATCGATTCCTCGATGCGGACGACCTTCTTGTGCGCGGACCGTTCCTGCGTCACGGGCTGGCCCGTGCCTTTGGCGCGAGCCAGTGAGCCAATGCCGCGATGGCGCATGCCACGCTGACCGCCCGGACCGCCCGGACCGCCTCCGCCTGGACGGCCGCCCATCATCGGGCCGCGTGGACCGCCGCGACTGGCTAGCCCTCCGCCGGCTTTGGCGTCGTACTGAACGCGGCGCGGCGTGGGGGCTCCGCGCGGCGCTTGCGGCATCGGTACGCCGGGACGGCCTTCCCAGACATCGATACCCGTCTTGGGAGGGCTCGAGGGCCGGCGGGGCGGTTCCGGCGTCTGCACGGCCGGTGCCGCCGCTTGGACCGACGGAGCAGCAGGTGCAGCCGGAGTGCGCGCGGTCGTTGCAGGCTGCGCAGCAGGAGCGGGGGGAGCAGCAGGAGCAGGTTCGGGCATTGAGGATGCTGCGGCAGGTTGCGGTTGGCTCGCGACGGTAGGAGTTATCATTGGAGAGCTGACGGGAGCGCTCGCGGCGGCGCGGGCCGATGCGCTGGCGCCGTCCGTGTCCGGGCTGGGCGCTTTTACGGGCGTTGCAACGCTCGAAGCGGCTGCGGCGGTCGCGGTCACGACCGGCGTGGGCTCGAACGAAGGGGCAGGCGGCGGCGCAGCAGGCTCCGGCGCAGGCACGGGCGCGGCACTCGCGGCCGGCGCGGAAGCGGGCGGCGCTCGGGGAGCCGCTGGCTTCGGCAAATCGACGACGCTTGGCGGCCGCGCCGGCAGCGGCGCGGAGCGCGGAGACGAGCCTACGCTCTCGGCGCGCATCGGAACCGCTGCGGGCTCACGCGACGCAGGCTGAGCCGCAGCGGGCTTCGGGTGCGTCGGAGCCGATGCTGGAGCTTCGGCACCGGGGCGCTGCACCGCGCGACGCTTCACGACCGTGGGCCGGATGCGCTCTTCCACGACCTTGTGTGACTGCTGCTTCTCGAGCTGGCGTTTGACACGCTCGATCGCCTCTGGAGCCACCGCGCTCATGTGGTTGCGCACGTCCGACTGACCGACCGCCTGCAACAGCGCGACGAGCGCTCTGTTATCCAGGCCCAGATCGCGAGCCACTTCATAGACACGCAGCTTCGTCATCCAACCTCCGTCACCCGACACTCGTTCCTCGTCCTGCTGGCGGCACGGGCATCTGTGCGATTTCAATCGCCGCCGCAAGCGCGCTTGCGATGCCACTATCCAAAATCGCAAGCACAGCCACTTCGCCGCGGCCTGTCGCGGCGCCCAACAACTCTTTCGTGCCCCAGGCCACGGCGTGGCCCTCGGCTACCGTCTGTTCAATCCACGGGGCCGCTGCTGCCGCTCGTGCGTCCTTGGCGACCACCACGAGGCGTGCGGCACCGCTATTTAGCGCTTCTTTGACGGCCGTCGAGCCCAGCGCGACGTGACGCCCGCGGGCCGCCGCCGATACCAGCCCCGTGGCCCGTCCATCCGCTGCGTTTTGCAGCAGCTGCGTGAGCTCCAGGGCCGTGGTGGTGATCTCGCTGCGAAAACTGCGCGCAAGGCCGCGCGGCGCCGCCCGGCTCACGCAAAGCGGGCGCGGATGCAGCCAAGCGCCCCGGCCGAAGTGACTCCCCGCGAGGTCCACTGCCACTGCCCCTGCCAAGCCGAGCACGACGCGCACCATGCGCTCGCTCTCCTCCTCCGAAAGGCAGCCGGCGCAGGTGCGCGTGCGCGTGCGCCGCGCACTCGCGGCCGGCGTCTGCGAAGGCACGCTCGGCGGCGCGCTCGGGGGAGGGGTGCTGGCGCTCACTCTTTGGACATCTCCGTAGTCGCCGCGGGCTTACTTTCGGACGGTGGCGGCAGCTGCGAGCGCGCCTCTTCGATGTCCCGGGCTTCGTTGTCGAGGAAGTAATTGGCGCCCTGCTGCACTTGGCGCGCCTTCTTGATGCCGAGGCCCGTCTTGATCGCCAGCCGATCGGGATCCTCGCGGGCGAGGTCCTGCACGGTGCGGTAGCCGGCTTCCTCCAGCAACTGCAGGGTGCGCAAACCCACGCCGCGCACGAAGCGCAGCTTGTCGCGCTCGGTCAGCGGTTCGCTGCGCGAGGAAGCCTGCTGGATGCGCTCGCGACGCAGGCGCTCCATGGTGCTTTCGGCCTGGCCCTTCAGCTGCTGCGCGCGCTCGGGGCTGCCCACGCCGTCGATGGCCACGAGCTCGTCGGCCGCGGCTTCGGCAATCTCCTCGAGCGCGCGGAAGCCGAGTCGGTACATGGCCTTGGCCAGGTCCTCGTCGACTCCGTCGATCTCGCGAAGGGCGCCCAAGCTCTCCTCTTCCATCTGCTTGAACTTGCTCTCGCTGATGATGTCGAGCTTCCAGCCCGTGAGCTGAGAGGCGAGGCGCACGTTCTGGCCCTTGCGGCCGATGGCGAGCGAGAGTTTCTCGTCCGGGACGACGAGCTCCATGCGGTGATCGGCTTCGTCCACGATCACCTTGTTCACCTCGGCCGGCTGGATGGCGTTGATGATGTAACGCGCCGGATCGCGATCGTACGGCACGATGTCGATCTTTTCGCCGCGGAGCTCCTGCACCACGGCCTGCACGCGCGAGCCCTTGATGCCGACGCAAGCGCCGACCGGATCCACGTCCGAATCGCGGGTGGTCACTGCGATCTTGCTGCGCGAGCCGGGCTCACGCGCCACGCTGACGATCTTGACGATGCCCTCGTAGATCTCGGGCACTTCGGCCTCGAAGAGCTTGTCGACGAGCTGCGGAGCGCTGCGGCTCAGGATGATCATCGGCCCGCGCGCTTCGCGATCGATGTCCTTCACGAACGCGACGATGCGATCCCCCGGGCGATACGTTTCACGCGGAGTCTGCTCGCGTGCCGGCAGGATGCCCTCGGTTCGGCCGAGGTCCACGATGATGTTGTGGCCCTTTTCGAAGCGCCGAATGATGCCGCGGATCAGCTGGCCCTGGCGGTCCTTGTACTCGTTGTAAATGATGTCGCGCTCGGCATCGCGAACGCGCTGCAACAAGACCTGCTTGGCCGTCTGGGCGGCGATGCGACCGAAGGCGCTACGCGCCTGCTTCATGTCGAGCACGGCGCCGAACTCGCGGTCCTGCTGGCGGGCGCGCTCGGCGTCCCGCGGATGCCAGAACACCTGAAAGCCGAGCTCCTCGCCTATCTCTGCCTCGAGGCCGTGCTTCTGCGCCGCCCCGATGGCAATGTGCCGGTCGGGTTCCGTGACGTCCTCGACGACGGTCATGTACTGGAAGAGGTCGATATTGCCGGTGTCCTCGTTGTAGCGGGCTTCGAGCTCACGCGTAGGGCCGAACGCCGCCTGGGCGGCCTTGAGGATGGCCGCTTCCATCGTTTCGATGAGGATTTTCTTATCGATGCCCTTCTCTTGGGCCACCTGCTCGACGATCGAACCGAGATCGATGTCGATGCCTGCACCTTGCGCTGCCATTGCCTACCTCAGATCGTCTTTCTTGATGAACGTTTGCTCGGTCGACCCTTTCAGGGCGTTAACGCTGTGTTCCGCGCGCTCCGCGCCCGCGCGAGGGGGCGCCTTTGAGTGAGCGTTTTGCGCGGCTGCGATCGGCCGTGTTCCAGTCGAACAGGAGCTGAGCGCTCTCGATGTTCGACGGATCCAGATTCACGAGCCCGCGCTCGGTTTCGACCACTACCGAGCCGCTGTCGTCCATGCCTTGCAGCGTGCCGCGCGCCACGCGCTGGCCGTCCACTGCTTCCCTGAGCTTGAACTTTGCCAGCTGGCCCGCGAAGCGCTGGTAATCGCTCACGCTGTACAGCGCGCGCTCCAGGCCGGGTGAGCCCACTTCCAGGTGGTAACGGGCGTGAATCACCTCGGCCACATCGAGTGCTGCGGACAGATCGCGCGAGATCTCCGAACACAAATCGACGGTGATGCCCTCACCGGGCACCCGCGTATTTGGACGCTCCACGGTCAACTGGAGCACCCAGCCGCCGCGGTCCGTACGCCAGATGAGCTCTACCGCGTCCACGCCGTGCGCACGCAACACCGGCACGACGACCGCAAGGACGCGGTCCTCGTTGAGGCCGGGAAGGCGGGTGTGTGCGACGTTCATGAATGCGGGTAAAAAAAAACGGACCCTCGAGCGGGGGTCCGTGGGGGGGATCCTCCCAAATTGTCGGCCGGAAGCTTAGCCAAGACGTTCCAAGGGCGCAAGAAGCGCCCGGGACGCCGACCGGCTCCCAAACCAGAGCCCCAGGGAGGGGACTCCAGCCGGCTCGGACCACTAATGGTTCGAGCCCACGAGGCGACGGGGCAAGTGCCACGAATTCTGGTAGCGAGCAACCCGCATTTGAGGGACCCTCCGCGATAACGGGCGCGGAGCGAACGGGATGGATGCCAGCGCGCCTGCAGTGGGGTAGAGGCTCGGCTTCGCAGGTGAGTCGAGATGTTCGTCGGGGTTGCCCGCTTCGTGCTTCAAATACCAGGCTCCCGGTCGCTCAAGGACCGGCGGCGCGTGGTCAAGAGCTTCAAGGATCGCGTGCGCGCGCGGCTGCCCGTGTCCGTCGCAGAAATCGGTGATCTCGAGCTCTATCAGGTGGCCACCCTGGGCGTCGCCGTCGTCGCGGGGCAATCCAGCCGCTGCACCGAAGTGCTCGGCCACGCCCGGAGCATGGCCGCATCGCTCAGCGGCGCCCTGCTCGCCGACGCTGCCACCGAGATCGTCTCCTTCGGCAACGGGGGCAAGGGTCTGCGCGGCGGTATCGAAGACGTGCTCGACCCGGGTATGGACAGCCAGATGGACTGGACCGAAGACGACGCAGACTTCGATGAGCGAAAACCATGAGTGACGCACGCCGCCCGCGGCGAGTCGCGGAGCAATTGCGCCTGCACCTTACGAACGCCCTCACGCGCGAGATCGCCGATCCGCGCTTGAGCTCGCTGGTCGTCACCGGGGTGGACGTGCCGCCCGACCTGTCCTTCGCACGCATCACCGTGCGCCTCATGGTCGGAGACGACGAGCCGGAGCGCCGCAAAGCGGCTGTTTCCACCTTGCAACGCGCAGCGCGCCGCCTGCGCTCCTCGCTCGCGCCGAAGCTCGGCCTCAGGCGCGTGCCCGAGCTCCGCTTCGAATACGACGCCGGCCACGACGCCACTCGCCGCGTCGAGGAAATTCTGGCTGAGATCGCGCGCGAGCCGACCGGTTCGAAATGACTCACTCGCCGCGCTGAGATTGCGCCCCGCGCGCAACTATCCGGTGCGCTTGAACGCGGCAGCTGACCGGTACGGACTCGGTAGGCCAAGCCGACAGTCTCGTCAGCGTCTCATCGAGAGCGCAGGTAGCGACGAGTGCGCGCTGCGTCTAGATTGCCGCACAGTTGCGATGAGCTATTTGCGATCTGGACTCACTGGGCTGCTCGCGACGGCGATCCTGGCACACGCCGGCGCCGCCTCGGCAAATGGTCGGTTTCCTGCGGCGGGGGACATCGTCTTCAACCGCAACAACGCGAGCCACATGATGGTGCGCACCACGTACGGCTTCCTGCAGACGAAGGACGCGGGCAGGAACTGGAATTGGATCTGTGAAGCCGCGCTCGACATTCCGTTTCAGCCGTATGACCCGCCCGTGGGTCTAACGGGTGACGGAACTTCGATCATCTCCGTCACGTTCGGTGGTGTGAGGACCAGCCGGGATTTCTGCAGCTGGGCGGCGAGTCCGTCGCTTCTCGCAGGCCAGCTCGTGCGCGACATCACCAACATTCCGAACAACAACGATGGTCTCTACGTCATCAGCTCCACGTACAACGACACCGCCCCTACCACGGCCCCTTACGACAACCTGATCGTCGAGACGCGCAACAATGGACTGACCTGGGCGTTGAAGGCCCGTCTGCCCGGGAATCTGCTGCTCGAAACCATCGAAGTCGCGTCCTCGGATCCGAATCGAATCTACCTTACGGCGCTGCCCTTTCCCCCCCTGTCGGGCACCACACGCTCGGCCATTTTTCTGCGCACCGAAAATGGTGGTTCAACCTGGACGAACATCACCGTGCCCCTGCCTCCTGCTGAGCCCGACGAAAACGGTCTGGTGATGGAGCCGAGCCTGTACATCGCGGGCGTCGATCCGAACAATGTGGATCGGATCTACGCACGGGTTGCGCGCAATGCCTGGGACACGACCGGGAGGCCGCCCAGCGTCTTGCGCGTGAGCCACGACAAGGGCGCGACCTGGCAAGATCTTTACGACACGCGAAACAGCGTCACCATTGAAGACAAGAGCATGCTCGGCTTCGCGCTCTCTCCCGACGGCCGGAACATGGTGTTCGGCGGTCCGTTTGGCGTGTTCGCGGGCCCGGCCCCTGCGGGCCCGTTCACGAAGGTCCACAACATGCAGAACCGCTGCTTGAAGTGGACGGGTGCGGGCATCTACGCGTGCGCTACCCAAACGCAGAATCCAGCCTTTTCGGATCCGTATACGGTTGGCCTTTCCACGGATGGCGGGCACAATTTCAGATCCGTCTTCGAACGCGTCACGCAAACCTGTCCGCTCACCTGCGCAGCAGGAACGCCAGTGGCTAACACCTGTCCGAAGGCTTGGTACGATCCGACCAATCCCGATCCGAATCGCTCCGTCAAAGTCCTGATCGGGGCAACCTGCGGCGATACTCCCGGAGGCTGCTCTCCCGCTGCTTCGATCTCGCCGTGGTCGGCGTCTAACGCACGGCTGGCCGTGCCGGGTGGCATCCTCGCCGTTGGCGCGGTGGCGTTCGCGTGGTGGTGGCGCCGCCGGCGCGACTCGAATTGACGCTTTCAACACTGTGGGCGAGGTGACGTGAAGTCAGTTTGGTGGATTCATCTTCTCGGTTTGGCAGCGTGCGCCTGTGCAGGTGGCATGTTGCCGTCGGGAGATTGCAAGCCCACCAATCCACCGACCGACGCGGGAACCCCAGATGCCGGCTCGAGCACACGCCTGACGCGCGAGCAGCTGATGGATCCTGAAGCGTGCAAGGGCTGCCACTCCAAGCACTTCCAGGACTGGGCGGGCAGCATGCACGCCTACGCCGCGGACGATCCCGTGTTCATCGCCATGAACAAGCGCGGACAACGCGAAACCAACGGCGAGCTCGGTGACTTCTGCGTGAAGTGTCACGCGCCCATGGCCGTCCGCACGGGCGCCACCACAGACGGCCTGAACCTGGCGAGCTTGCCCCAAAAGCTCAAAGGCGTGACCTGCTACTTCTGCCACACGGTCAACGGTATCGAGCAGGATCACCAATCGAACAACCCGCTCACGCTAGCCAACGACGACGTGATGCGGGGCCCGTTCAACGACCCCTACGTGAGCAGCGCACACTACGCGGGGTATTCGCCGTTTCTCAATCGCGATCGCATCGAATCGGCCACGCTCTGCGGCACCTGCCACGACATCGTGAACGGGCACGGTACACACATCGAACGCACCTTCGCCGAATGGAAGGGCTCGGTGTTCTCGCAACAGATCGTAGGCACCACGTGCGGTCAGTGCCACATGGATCAGAGTCTCGAACTCGAGCCCGTCGCAAACATTGCGAATGCGCCACTCCGGCGCAGTCACAGCCACCTGTTTCCCGCGGTCGACAATGCAGTCACTCCGTTTCCAGATGAAGCCAGCGCGCAGCGGCTGATTGCTGCCAATCAGGCGTTCTTAAATACCACCCTACACAGCGCTCTGTGCGTGCGGGGCTTTCCCGGTCAAGCCAGCATGTTCGTGGTGCTCGATAACGTTGCTAGCGGACATGCGTTCCCGAGCGGCGCTTCACAAGATCGCCGGCTCTGGGTCGAGCTCGAGGCTTTCGCCGGTGGGCAGCGTATCTACTCGAGCGGAGTCATTCAGAACAACGGTCAGCCCGTCACGGATTTGCTCGCCACGGATCCGGATCTCTGGCTCATGCGCGATCGCTTGTTCGATGACGTGGGCCATGAAGTGCACGACTTCTGGGACGCCAAGTGCTACACGAGCTTGCAGCTTCCCGCGCAGATCACCCTTTCTCCAAGCGATCCGCGATTCTTCCAGTCACACATCGTAAAGTTCTACCCCAGCGGCGCCGGCGGCAGTTCGTCGATCCCAACGTATCCTGACCGCGTCCGTATGCGCGTGCGGCTCAGTCCGATCGGCCAAGACGTGCTTCAGGATTTGATCGCGAGCGGTGACTTGACGGACCTAGGCGCCCGCGACAAGGCCGTGGTGTACGACGTGGGTCAACTTCTCGAATGGACGGCTGCCACCGTGACCGAGCGTTTCGTGGATCAGCAAGGCTTTCCGGTGGCGTGTATCTCGAGGACGAATCTTCTCGGTGCGGCGGACAAGTACCTCGCCACCCCCAAGACTACGTGTCCGTCACCCGCAAATGGCACTTCAGGGGCACTTCAGACCCAGAGCAACCCCGATTAAGGGTCCGATCGTACGAGGGCTCACAAGGAGTAAGACAATGGCAACTCGATGGTTCTTCTCAGCCAAGCGTTTTGCGGCCTTGCATGGCGCCTTCATCCCGCTGTTCGTCGTGGCCGCTGCTCCGCCGGATTCGTGCTCTTCGCCGTCGACGTGTGGCGCTGCTGGGGTCGGCGGCGCGCCGGACGGCAGTGTGTCGTGTGTCTATGACACGAGAGTCAGCTCTTGCGGCACGGGCCTGGTCAAAGCGAGTGCGAGTGGTGCGTACAGAATCCGTATTGAGTCTGCATCCCCGAATCCGCCGGCAAAGGGCATGAACTCTTGGGTTATTCGCGCCGTGGACGCATCAGGCGGACCCCGCTCCGGAGTTCGCGTCGCCGTGCACACACAAGAAGCGGACCAAGATCCGACGACGCCGCCCGAGGCAGATCCTTATATGCCAGACCATCTGCACTGGTCGGGCACCACACCGACCCTGAGCCCCAACTCGGACGGTACGTACTCCGTCGGCAACATGAACTTCTGGATGGCCGGCGTTTGGCGGATGGGTTTCGATATCTTTGATCTGTCGAGGGTTCAGAGCCCAACCGACCTACCCGAGGACTCCATCTACTTCTACTTCTGCATTCCGGGTTGAGCCGGGTCGGTGCATCCGAGGGCTGCGGTGCAATTCTATATCGAGACTCTAATTTCCCGAGGCGCTCGTTCAGCGCAACTTGCGACGATATGTCGCAGCGACACGCGCCAGCATAGAGGTAGTCTGCGGGCGCGCTTCACGGATCCCGTGTTGGGCCGCGGCGGATACAAGGAGCCATCATGAACAGCCAGAGTTCTCTCCCAATGACGCGCTCACTTGCGAGCAGAATTCTCAAGCCCGCTGGCTGGCTCCTGGCCACGACGGCTCTGGTCGCGGCGTGCGGCAACCGTTGGCCCGGCGGACGCGGTGGTCACGGAGGTCACCATCATCCCAGGAAGGACGCCGGTGCGCAGCACGATGGCGGACATGATCACGAAGACGGCGGACATGATCACGAAGACGGCGGACATGATCACGAAGACGGCGGACATGACGATGAGGATGGCGGCCACGATCATGGAGACGGTGGGCACTCGCACGATGCCGGTGCTCACTCCGGCGCGACCTGCCCCGAGGGCTCCACGCTCACGTACGAGAACTTCGCCGCACCGTTCTTCGCCAATTACTGCACGCGTTGCCACAGCAGCCAATTGTCGGGGGCCGCTCGCGCGGGCGCGCCGCCCGGAGCCGACTTCGACACCTTGGAAGGTATCCTCGCGCATGCGCATCACGTCGACCAGTATGCGGCTGCTGGCCCCGAAGCCGCCAATACCTTCATGCCCCCGTCCGATCCGCGTCCCCCTCTCGCGGAGCGCCTGCAACTAGGGGAGTGGCTCGCTTGCGCAGATGGAGATGATGCAACCACGATCACTTGGTCGATTGCACCTCCACAGGTGCTGGCGGTGAATACGCCCTTCACTGCACGCTACACAGTGAACACGGAGGGAGAGCTTCACGTCACGGAACTGCGCGCGTGCGAAGGCATCGTGCCAGACTGCGGGCTGCACGAGTTCTATTCAAGGGTGTCGGCTCCAGCCGAATCCGGGCAGTACTCCGCGACCCTTACTCTACCGAGAACGGGTACATGGACCGTCGTCGCGTGGATCCACGTCGATCTAGACCCGCACATCTCGGAGCCCGTGACCGTTACCGTGCAGTAGCGCCCGCCACGTGCTCGATTCCGAGCAAGCGCGGCCGGTTGCTCCGCGTTGCAATCAGCCGGCCGCGCGCACGCTCGATCTTTCCGGGCACTTGCAGGAAAGCCGGGCCCCGAGTTGCGGGTCCACGGTTCGCTCAATATGCTGGCCCGCGGTGGCGTCGCAAAAAAAGGATGAGAGCGCTCCATACCGGCGCGAGGAAGCACCAGGCCTGGAACTACTCGCGTTCTGGCAGGACGAAGTGCGAGCGTTCCCATTGCCGTCCGAAGGCGTGGTGACGATAGGGCGTGCGCCCGAAAACGCCATCTGCATCGATAACCCGTCCGTCTCCCGCCAGCACGCCTCGCTCCACGTAGCAGAAAACGTGTTGATCGAGGATCTGGGCGGCACGAACGGCACCTTCGTTCGGAACCGGCAGGTCGTGGCCAGGGAAGACACCGTCGGTTTGCAGCAGCTCTCGCGAGACACGGCGGAGCTCAGCGTGGGCGAAAGCGCAATGCTGGGCGAGGTGAGCATTGTCCTGCGCCGAGCGGCGAGCGATCGATCGGGCGTGGCTGGGGAGGGACCCGGCCGGGACGCCGTCCTCGTCCGTGATCCCGTCATGAAAGCGGTCTACGACCAGGCCGAGCTGGCCGCGCAATCCAACATCAGTGTCATGATTTGCGGCGAGACGGGTGTGGGCAAGGAAGTGATGGCGCGCACCATCCACAACCGCTCCTCGCGCTCCGCGCAACCGCTCATGTCGATCAACTGCGCAGCGCTGAGCGGAACACTGCTCGAAGGCGAACTGTTCGGCTACGAAAAGGGCGCATTCACGGGTGCGACGCACGCGCGCCCGGGGCTGTTCGAAGCGGCGAATGGGGGCAGCGTGTTCCTGGATGAGCTCGGCGAGTTGCCGGCCTCCACCCAGGCCAAGCTGTTGCGCCTGATCGAAGAACGCACGGTGATGCGCCTCGGCGGGCGCAGCCCGCGCGCGGTCGACGTGCGCTTCATCTCCGCAACGAACCGCGAGCTCGAGGCTGAGATTGCTCGGGGCGGGTTTCGTTCCGATCTCTACTACCGCCTGAACGGCCTCACCTTGGTCGTGCCACCTCTGCGCGAGCGACGAGCGGATATCGAGCCGCTTGCGCGCAGGTTCCTGACACTGGCCTGCCAGCAGCTCGACCGCGCAGACGTCCCCACGCTCTCGGCTCAAGCACTGACGCTGCTCGAAAAATACCACTGGCCCGGCAACGCGCGCGAGCTGCGCAACGTGATCGAGCGCGCTGTGGTTCTGTGCAGGGAGCGGACGATCGACGTGTCCCACCTGCCAAGCACGCTCAGAGCCGTCTCTGTTGCGCCGGCCACTCAGGCCCGTCCGGCCGCGCCGCTCGGACCCGTGCGCACCGAGCTGAAAGAGCTCGAGCGTGCGCGAATCGTCGAAGCGCTCGCTCGCAGCTCGGGCAATCAAACTCAGGCCGCCAAGCTGCTGGGCATGTCGCGCCGCACGCTCGTTGAGCGCCTGGTCGAGTTCAACTTGCCGCGGCCGCGAAAGTTCAACTCAGGGTCGGAGTGAGCTCGTCTCGGTTCGCGGCGCTCTGCCCCGCGAATTGAAGTACAGAAACGTCGCGGCTCCGGTCGCGACAATGGCAACCACTGCGCCAACGTTGGCGATCGTTGCTTGTGCGCTCGCGCGATCCCATGCGTCGATCGCAGACCCGGAGCAGTTGCGATGCCCCGGGCAGCGGTCCTCCGCGCTGTCGTAACTGGAGAGCGACATCCCTCCGAAGACCGCGGCAACGCCGGTTGCCGCCACGCTGGCACCGGCAGTTATCCAGAATGCAGCGGGCAGCGTTGCCGCAGACGCGTGCTTCTGCCGTGCAGGCTTACGGGTCGTGCGCGGCGCAGGCTCATGCTCGCGCGAGCCGTTTTTGATCGATGGTGTGGGCAGGCTGGGAGCTCTCTCTTGCTCCGCTGCGAGCGGCGGCACATCCACGACTCGTTCGCCGGGATCAGTGACATCGACGCAACGCGTCCAGGTCGCGTATCCGGTAGCGGTCGCGCGGATGGTGTAGCTCCCTGGGTCGACGGGCAGAGCCACCCCGAGGCTAGAGAGCGCGAGCGGTTCGGCATTGCGCTCGACGACCAGCCCGGGAACGCCTTCGGACACGCGAATGAGCAACCGCGAGAGCTGCGGTTCGAGAGCAGTGGCCTGCGTTTTGGCTTCGCGTGCTCGGTCCGGGCGGCGTTGAGCGAGAGAGAGCCGCTCTGCTTCGAGAAATTCAGCCCACGCAGTGGCTGTCCTCCCAAGCCGCGCGTGGCAATCCGCAAGACTGAGCAGTGTCCCCGAAGAAGGGTCCAAGCGTTGGCTTTCCTCGAAGTTGGAGCACGCCTCGGCGATCTGCCCGCTGGCGAGCAGGCGGCGCGCAACTCGAAAGAGCTCCTCGGCCGTTGCCGGGTCGGCGCTGGCTTCCGCGCAAAGGAGAAAGAGCGCTCCGAAGGCGGGAGCGATGACTGCAAGGCGCGGTCGCGACACAATCAACGATCACTATAGAGCGGCGAGCCGACGACCCACTCGACTGGCCGACGGGTGGGCGCTGACTCCGCAGATTCTGCCGCTGCTCTCGCCACTCCCGTTCTGCGCGGTCGGGTGTCTCGTGCTTTCGCAGGTTCGGACGTCCTGACGGGCGCCGCAGCAGCCACGTCGAGATCCGTCTGCGAGGACGGGGTCACCACGCGGACCGGAGTAGCAGCCCTGGCGTTCGCAGCCAGAGAAGCAACGGCTCGGGAACGCAGTGGCTCGGCGTGCGAGCTCGGAACGACGTCCCAGTGCAGGCTGACGGCAAAGCCGGCTGCTAAAGCAGCAGCACCGCCGAGTGCGAGCGAAACGAGGGCGCGCTTTGGCTGCGATGGCGCGGGTACCGGCGTTGCTCGTGGCTCGCCGGCGCCGGAAAGGTCGCCGCCGAACAGCGCTTGAAAAAATGCTTCGGCCGCCGCGCCCGCGCTCGCAAAACGCTCTTGAGGAGCGCGGTGAACGCAGCGCAGGAACCAAGCGTCGAATGCCGGCGTCCAGGTCACCGCAATCCCCAGCTCCGCCGCGCGCACCGACGGCGCCACGATGGGCATGTGCACCACTTCCGAAACTATGGCTGACACGTCGAGCTCGGGATGAGTGGCCGAACGCCAGTAGCTCTGCCCCGTGAGAATAAAAAAACCGAGCAAGCCGAGCGCCCACACATCCGTGTGCGGCCCCACCGAGCCTCCCGTCAGTTGCTCGTGCGCCACGTACAGCGGCGAGCCGTGGATGATGCGACTGTTCACGCCCCACGGCCGCACGACTTTGGCGATGCCAAAGTCCAAGATCTTCGTGATGCGCTCGCCATCGTCCCGCTCGGTCAGAAACAGATTCTCGGGCTTGAGGTCGCGGTGGACGATGGGTGCTGATTCCCCGTCCTTCGTGGTGTGCGCGTGCGCTTTGTCTAGTCCCTGTGCAATCTGCATCATGCACGCGGTGGCATCCACGACGTTCAGGGGCCCGTGCTTTTCAACGGCTTCGGCCAGGGACTCGCCTTCGAGCAGCTCCATCGCCAGAAACGCAAGGCCGGTGGCGGGGTCTACTCCCGCGTCCAGGACGCGCACGATGAAGTCGCTCGCCACGCGACCCGCAACCTTGGCTTCAAGTTCGAAGCGGCGCCGCATTTCATCGGAATCCAGAAGAGCTGGCGCAAGGATCTTGAGCGCCACCTTGGCGTCCGTGGCCAGTTGCTCGGCAACGAAGACGGTTCCGTGCCCTCCGCGCGCCAACACGCGCTCGATGCGATAGCGCCCCGCAATCACCTGGCCGGGCTGCCCCACTGTTAACAAGGCCGTCTCCACGGGCAGGGGAGACTATATCATTTCGGATACCAGCAGCAGCGAAAGCCTACGGCGGCACTGCGCGTGCCGCGTGGATAAGAGCGCGCAGAACCGCATTCGAGCCCGGCGGAATCCGATTGAAATGAGCCGCCCCGGACGCGGCATTCGTCTGTTTCTCCGGTAGCTTCGCGGCACGCCTCAGTCCATTCCGAGACATTGCCGCTCAGATCGAGAACGCCGGAGTCGTTCCTGCAACTCGGCAGTGCGTCGGCTCGCAGAGTAGTGCAATTGCCGTTTGCGCAGCCCGCATTGCCATTCTCTGTCCCGTTACAGATGGCGCCATCGTACAGAGATCCGTACGGGTACACGGTTCGACGCGCGCCGTTCGCACACGCGGCGTACCAGTCATTCTGCGTGATGTCGGCGCTCAGGTAATCGTCCCTGCACAAGGACTTGCCCGCCCAGCGGCAATACGCGCGGGCATCGCACCAGTCGATGCAAACTATGGGATGGTCGGACTCCGAGCTCACCAGGACACCCGTGCCTGCACAAGTCTCGCCAGCGTCCGCACCGAGAGCCGCGGGTTTGAATGTCGCGTTCTCGTCGCAGGGCGTTTCTTCGCCTTGCGGGGTGGAGGAAGCTTCCAGAAAAGCGTCGTAGTCCGCGCGCGTCACTTCCGTGCGATCCATCCAGACGCACCGGCTGCCAATGTGCTGAGCGACGAGCGCCGGCCCTTTTAGCGTAGGAGGTCTTTGCGACTGGCATGGGTCGCTCGACCCATCCGCTTGAGCGTCCCCCGCGGGTTCGTAGAAAGGCTCGTAGCCTGCGAGGCGCCCACACGCAGGCAGCGCAATGACCGCGAGCGACAGCGCTGCAATACCGACTTTCCCATGCGATGCATGAACGACGTCAGCGTGCGGCATTTTGAGCGGCCGCCGATGCACGCGCCTACCAGAGCTCCGCGCGTGAAGTACTCGAATTTCTCGCGCGCCGTCGTAGGACTACACCCGCCGCCAGACCAAGACCCACCCACGCGATGTGCTCGCTGCCGCCAGCTCCGCTACCGGCGGCGCGGCATGCGCAACTGTCGTCGTCCTCCGAGCCGCCGGGGTTGGCGTTGCCGGTACCTGCAGTACCGGCGTCAGGCTTTCCGGTGCTGGGGCGCTCCTTGCAGCGACCCGAATCACAGGCGTATTCGGGTGCGCACTGACTGTCGTCGCTGCATCCCGATGCGCACTGACCTTCAGCGATGCAGCGGTGACCCTGACAATTCTGCACGTCACCGTTCGGGAGCTGAACGGTAAACGCATCTTTGCAGCGTGCGCCGGGCAAAACGCACTCGTTCGTATCCACCATGCACTCCGCACCGCTGGAGCAGTCCGCATCGCTCACGCAACGCGTCTTGCACGCATCCGCGGGCTCGTCGCAGGCAAGCAGGTTAGGACACGCCTGAGGCGTAGCCGGTGCGCAGTCTCCGGTACTGTCGCAGCGTCGAGCTGGCGTGAGCCGGGCTCCGCTACAACTGGCCGGAGCGCATTCCCGAGCTTCGCCCGGATAGAAGCAGTCTGGCGAAAGACCGTTGCAGTAGCCGACACACGCCCCCGAACCGCCGCACGCTTCCCGTCCACCAGCCGGGACGCCCCGTACGGCTCGGCAGCGCCCTGCCTCGCGTTCGCCTGCGCCGACCCGGCAAGCCTGGCAGGCGCCATCACATTCCTGATCGCAGCAGACCCCATCCACACAGTGGCCGCTGCTGCACGCCGAACCATTCGAACACGCTGTGCCATTGGGCAGCTTCTGAACGCACTTCCATGCGTCAGGATCGCAGAAATGCGTGCTGACGCAGTCTCGAGAGGAGCCGCACTGTGTCATGCACACGTTGGTGTCCGCGCATGCGGTGTACGGAAAGCAGCTTCTCCCAGCAGTGTTCTGCTCACAGCCTCCAACCGCGTTGCACATGAAGCCGTACTGCGTCGAAGCGGACACCTCGCAGGTCGTTCCGCTTCCGCACGGCTCGCCGATGGGATACGCGCATCGATTCGGTGTGGTGCCGTCGCACGAGCCTGCGCAGTCGGTGCCCGCGCCTTGGCAGTAGCCGTGGCCTGGCGCTGGCGGTCCATCGTCCTTGATGCTGCACGTACCCTCGCGCCCGAGCACGTTGCACACCTCGCAGAGGCCCGAGCACTCCGAGTCACAGCAGTATCCGTCTCGGCAGGTTAGGGCTTCTGCGCAATC
>DATHEN010001305.1:0-8162 GCA_035318565.1 Polyangiaceae bacterium | reverse complement strand
GCGTTCCCCGGACTGTGCTGCCATGACGGGCGCGCCGGATGCGCCGGCAGTTTCGTCCGACTTCGCGCCTTCGGGGCGTTCGTCGTTGAGGGCTTGTTTCAGCAGCTGGCTGGCCTTGAAGTTCAAAACGCGGCGTTCGGTGATGACGATCGGCTCGCCGGTTTGCGGGTTTCGGCCCTGGCGCTGGCGTTTGTCCCGCAGCACGAAGTTGCCGAAGCCGCTGATCTTGATCTTTTCGCCGCGCCCCAGCGTTTCCTTCATGGTCTCGAAAACGAGATCCACCAAGTCTGCGGACTCCTTCTTCGAGAAGCCGCCGAGTCGCGTGTAGACGGCCTGTACGATGTCGGCCTTGGTCATGAGCAGCCCCGTCTCACGGCGTGTTCTCCTGAACGTGGGTATCGAGTGAACGAGCTCGCAGCGGAGCCAATTGCCCCATACTACCGGCGCAGGTCAGAAAGTCCATGGGGTTCTGGGCTCACACCGGGCCGACGGGCTATCGCACCCTGTGTGCGCGAAGTGTGCGCAGACCAGCCGGCACGCAATTTGGCGAGCGGCGCAGCTCCGCGTTTTTGCGAAAATTAGCGGGTGCTCGGCTCACGCCGCGCGGGCCACGCTCGCGCCTTCGACGTCCGCCACCTGCAAGGATTCGCTCGACAGCCGTTCGGAGTGTGCGAACTCCAGCGCCTCGCGACGGCGGGTGAGCTGCTCGGAGATGACCAGCGCGGCCACGTACGAGTAACCGGCGAAGAACAGAAACGCGAACGGTGTGGCGAACCAGTGCTGCGTATAAACGGACGCGACCACGCTCGCCAGGCTGATCAAAGCCAGACCCAGCTCGGCCAGCGGCAGCTGCGCCTGCTGGCGGTAGCGCCCGGCAAAGATGCCGCGCTTCGGCGTGCGTACGAACTCACCGGACATCGAGTTCAGGCCTTCGAACAAGGCGCGCGTCAAGTGCGGCGCGAGGCCGGCTCCGAGCGCGATCAACGCCGGCAAGCGGCGAATGGCCGAGCCGATCGAGCGGCCCTGCGCGTGCTCCGCGTGCGCGTAGAACGTGGCGAGCGATCCCGTCGCGCCGATACACAGCGGCAGATCGACGAGCAGCATGGTGACGACGTCCGTTGCCGGCATGAGAATCAACGCCGGGAGCAGCAGCACGCTCAGCGAAAGCATGAGCGGGTAAGCGAAGTGCGGGAGCAGATGAAAGCATGCTTCGATACGCTGCGTGACGGTGAGCGGAGCGACGAGCACGCGGCCGAGCAGCTTGCGCGCGGTCTGCACCGTGCCCTTCGCCCAGCGAAACTGCTGCGCCCGAAACGCGGACATGTCTTCGGGCAACTCGGCGGGCGTCACGACGTCCGGCCGGTACACGAAACGCCAACCCACGAGCTGCGCGCGATACGAAAGGTCCAGGTCCTCGGTGAGCGTGTCGTGCTGCCAGCCACCGGCTTCGTCGATGGCTCGACGGCGCCAGATGCCACCCGTGCCGGAGAAGTTGAACATGCAGCCCGCGCCGAAGCGCGCGCGGTTCTCCACGAGGTGATGGCCGTCCAACATCAACGCTTGAATGCTCGTGAGCAAACTGTGCCCGCGGTTGATGTGCCCCCAGCGGGTCTGCACCATCCCGCACTTCGGATCGGTGAAGTGGCCGACCACGTCGCGCAAGAAATCGGGCTGAGGCACGAAGTCCGCATCGAAGATGGCGATCAGCTCGCCCTTTGCGCTGGAGAGGCCGTAATCGAGCGCGCCGGCTTTGTAACCCGCACGGTTGGAGCGGCGCACGTACACGGCGTCCACGCCCGCTTCACGCAGCTCGAGAACCTTCGCTTCTGCAATCGCGGCGGTTTCGTCGCTGGAGTCGTCGAGCACTTGAATCTCGAGACGGTCACGCGGGTAGTCGATGCGACCAGCTGCATCCAGCAAACGGGCCACGACCGTGGCCTCGTTGTAGAGCGGCAGCTGCACGGTGACTTTGGGGAGCTCACTCTCGCTGACGTTGATCGGCTTGGCGGCCTCGAGCAGGCGCTTGCGGTGACGAGCACACAGCCAAACCAGGTGTGCACGGTGCACGCCATAGGCACAGAGGATGAGCAGAACCGAGAAGTAGAGGACGACTAATAGCGTTTCCATGAACGTTCGAAGTGTCCGGTAACACTCCGAAAAGCGCCGATTGTCACGCAATTGTAATTCTTTGCACGTCGTTGTCTCGGGTACCCCACGGCTGTCATGCGCGGCCAATGCGGGCGCCGGGGCCGCTACACTTCTCGCGAATCGGGGTTAGACGCGGCTCAGGGGCCGTCGTTGCCGAAGACGAAGTCCCCACCGACGCCAATCACGAACAAACCGTTGCTCTTGGCATCCTCGACGGGCAGCTTGTCTTCCAGAATGGCGCTGCCATCCACGGCGCGGCACGCCCGGTCCCCGCCCCACTCGGCCTTCCATTCGTCGGGCGTCTTGCCGAAGGTGAAGCCCACGTAAGGGCTCAGGTGGAAGATCTTGGCCAGCGGGATCTGCACGCCGCCCACGGCGCGCACGCCCGAGCCGGTCAGAGTCCAGGAAACGTCGCAGCTCAGATTTCCCGCCGAAACGTCCAGATCCACCTGGAAGCGCCGGTAAAGCGTGAAGTCCACTTCCACGAACGGGCCGATCTTGCCGCGCGGAAAAGCGAACATCGCGCCGATGCCCGCCTCCTCGGCGGAGGCGGTGTTGTCGGAGCGCACGTCTGCGTTCAGCGCTTCGATCGAGTCGTCCCAGAAGAGGCCGGGCTTCATGACGTAACGTCCGAAGTACGCCAGACCCGTGAAGTAGCGAGCAAAGCGCACACCGCCGCGGATCTCCGCTCCACCACCGGCCTCCACGAAATCCTTGAGCGGCTGGGTCTCATCGTAGTCCGGTGTGATGCCGACGTCGCCGAGCGGAATCGCCCCACCGAGCCGCAAGCCCACCATGAAACCGATCGACGAACGCTTACCGTCGGTCGTGCCCTTTTCGGCTCCCGCAGCGGCTCCTTCGCCGGGCGGCGGCGTTCCAGCCATGCCCGGCTGCAGCTGGCCCGGCTGCTCCGCGCTCGGCACGACGCCCGGCGGGGGCCCGCCGCTTCCCGGGGTCAGCTGCAGCAGCACCGGCTTTCTTTCACCCGGCTTCAGCTCGACGTCCGCTTCGGCGGCGTTGAAACCCGGCGCCCAGACCTGCACCTTGTGCATACCTGGATTCGCATGCCGTTCCACTCCGACGATCGCCGGCGGCACGCGCTCGCCGTCGATGCGGATCTCCAGCCCCTCGACATTGGGCGGCTGCACATCGAGGCGCAGCGCGGGGATCTTCGGTTCGAGCTCGACGAGCTCTTGAGCGCCTGCCTCGAGCGCCTGCTTCTGCGCCGCTGCAGCGGCGGCGTCGAGCTGCACCCGACTCAAGCGCCGATAAGACTCCGCACCCTCCACGAGCTTGTCGAGCTTGACCTGTGCTCGCGCGATGTAGAGCAAGTGAACGGGTGCGTCGTACAACGCCTGAGCACGTTGCAGACGGTCGAGCGCTTCGGCGTAGCGGCCCGCTTGAAATAGCTTGATGCCTTCCGTGGCCAGGGTTCTGGCCGTGGCCTTGTCTGCCGCCGATTGCGCGTGAGCCACGCTGGGCAAGAGCGCGAGCGCAGAGCCTCCCGCGAAAAGCCCTGCGCGTAAGATCGAAGCGACACTCCAAGCTCTAACGAGACGCATGCGCCCCACTATCGCGCGCTTCCCGCGTTTCGCTCAATAGCCGAGGTCGATCGCGCCCGAATTGGCCTTGGCGGGCGGCTTCGTTTTCGGCGACTCCACGCGTGCCGCGGGTAGCTTCCCGCTCGACCGCGCCGGACGGGCTGCTCGCGGGCGGCCGGAGGCAGGCGCGACGGGTTCGGGCGCGGCGCTCGCGCTGGTTGCGGGCGGAACCGTGGGCAGAACCTCGGGCGCGACCTTGGTTTTGGCGGCAGGCGGGCTCGGCTCGGGCACGGGGCTCGAGGCCGCCTCGGCCGCAACGGGCGGCGAATCCGAGCGGCGCAGCAGCTTGGCCGCCACCGCGATGCCGACACCGAGCACCAAGCACACTGCGAAGATCACGGCGAAGAGCGCGCCGCGTGAGCTCTTCCCGCCCGCGGAAGACGCCGTCAAAGGTGAGCCGGTTCGATCGAACTGGCTGGGCGCGGAAATGTGGCCCGGGTGCACGCCGCTCTGCATTGGAGCGGGAGTGAGAGCGCCGTGCTGCGGCGTAAAGTACATCGGGCCCTGGTGCATCGGCGTCGTGAGCCCAGGGGTCACTGCGGAGGAGCCCTGCCCTCCCGCAGCCGCTTGTGGCGAGCGCGCCGCGAGCCCGAACGCGGCGTTCAAAGCTTGCGAGGTAGCGGCCGCGGATTCGAAGCGTCGTGCGGGTTCGCGATCGAGCGCCTTCGCGAACCAGGCGTCGAAGCTTTGTGGGACCCCAGGCGCGCGTTGCGAGGGAACCGGCAGCTCTGCCGTGCATATCTTCACGAGCAAGTCGCCAATGGCTTCGCCCTGGAAGGGTAGCTCGCCCACCAGGCAGCGATAGGCAATCACGCCCACGGACCACAGGTCGGAACGGTGGTCGACGCTGCGCAGCCCGCGCGCCTGTTCGGGGCTCATGTAGTACGGCGTTCCCAGCACCGAACCGGTGCGCGTGGCCGAAGACACGCCCATGCTGCCGTCCGTGAATTTCGCGATACCGAAGTCCACGACTTTTACGACATCTGCGCCGTCTTCTTCGTCCCAGACCAGGAACACGTTCTCGGGCTTCAGGTCGCGATGCACGATGCCCGCCTCGTGCGCTCGGCCGAGAGCCCGACAGACCTGGTGAACGATGCGGGCCGTATCCGCAGGACTCAGTCGGTTGACCCGATCCAAACGGCGGTCCAGCGGTTCGCCCGCCAGAAACTCCATGACGATGAAGGGCCGCCCATCCAACGAGACACCATGGTCGTAGACTTGTACGACATGCTTGCTGCGTAATTTGGCGGCCGCGCGCGCTTCGTTCTCGAAACGGTTGCGGGCTTCGCTGCTGGTGGCGTGCTCGGTTTCGATGAACTTCACGGCGACGTGTGTGCCGAGCGAGGTGTGCACCCCTTCCCACACCGACCCCATGCCGCCTCTACCGAGAAGACGCGTGAGCCGGTATTTGCCGGCAACCAAGTCACCCGGTGGCTTTTCCGCCTCGGCCACAGACATACCCGTACGGAAGCCTAATGGGCATTTGGGGGTCGTGCCACAAATGTCTTCCTCACGGGCGCAACCAGCGCCGCCCAGATTCGATGCCTTCGCTGCCAGGCGTCGAGAGTGGCCGGTTTTTCTGCTGGGGGCGCACTCTCGGGGTCCGCGGAGCCTTACAGCGGTGGTAGAGCGCGCGTCCATGGCGACACAACTCTTTGCGGCCGGGGCCGAGGACGTGCTGTACGTCATCGACCTGTCGAGCTACATGCTGCGCGCGTACCACGCCATCGCGCCGCTCTCGAACGCCGCGGGTGAGCCGACGCACGCCGTGTACGGCACCGTGACGATGCTGGAGCGGCTCGTGCGCGAGCGCCAGCCGCGTTTCCTGGTCGTGGCCATGGACTCCGGGCGGATCACGTTCCGCAAGGAGATCTACGACGCTTACAAGGCGAATCGCCCGCCGGCGCCCGCCGACTTGAAGACGCAGATGGCGCGCTGCGAAGAGATCGTGCGCGCGTTCTCGATCCCGATTTTGAAGCAAGACGGCGTCGAAGCCGACGACCTGATTGCGTGCGCCGTGAAACGCGCCCACGCGCGCGACATCAAAGTGGTGATCGTGGCCGCCGACAAGGACCTGATGCAGCTCGTGACTGACGACGTGATCCTCTGGGACACGATGCGCGATCGCGTGTTCGGCCCGAGCGAGGTGGAAGAGCGCTTCGGGGTGAAGGTGTCGCAACTGCGCGACCTGCTGGCGTTGATGGGCGACAGCTCCGACAACATCCCCGGCGTGCCGCACATCGGTCCCAAGACCGCCCGCGATCTGCTCGTGGAGTTCGGATCCCTCGAAGGCATTTACGAGCACCTCGACGCCATCAAGAAAAAGGCCTGCCGCGACACGCTGACTCAGCACAAGGACGAAGCCTTCCTGAGCCAACGCCTGGTCACGCTGCGCGAGGACTGCCCGATCGAGTTCGATCTCGAGGCGCTGCGCTACGGCGGACGGGACGTGGACCGGCTGCGCGAGCTCTACAGCGTGCTCGAATTTCACCGGCAGCTGAAGGCGCTCGACAGCGAAGGCGCAGCTCCCGAAGTCGGACGCGTCGGTGCTCCGTCCGAGGCATCGGGCGGCGCGGTCCTAGCCGCGCAAAAGCCGCCTCCGCCGAGCGCGCCCAGCGAGATTTCCCATACGAGCGTGCTCGATCGGGCGGCCCTCACGCGTCTGGCCGAGGAGCTGCGCAGCGCCGGGCGATTCGCGTTGCTGGCGACCACCACGTCCCTGCGACCGAACGCGGTGCTCGCCGGTTTGGCGTTCGCCAGCGGCGCGGGTCGAGCATTCTACGTCCCCATCGAGCACCGCTACGTCGGGGCACCGGCGCAGGTCACGCTCGCAGACGTCAGCGAGATCCTCGGGCCGCTGCTCTGCGACCCGGCGCTCGGAAAGCTCGCTCACGACGCCAAACGCGCGGCCGTGCGCTTGGCGGACGCCGGCCTGCCGCTCAGCGGCGTGGTGTTCGACAGCGAGATTGCCAACTACCTGCTGAACCCGGAGTCGAATCACACGCTCGAGGCGCTCGCCGAGGACGAGCTCGGTGTGAAGCTCGTGACCTACGATTCGCTCACCAAGAAGGCGCGCGGGCAACAGACGGACTTCGAGAACGTGCCGCTCGAGGAAGCGCTGCCATACGCGGCCTCGCAAGCGGACATCTGCTTTCGTCTGTGGCAGCGCCTGGCACCGCGCATCCAGGACGAAGCGCTCGGACGCTTGCTCGACGAAGTCGAGCTGCCGCTCAGTGAAATTCTGGTGCACATGGAGCGGCTCGGCGTGCTCGTGAATATCGCGGCCTTGTCCGAGCTCGGCAAGGTGTGCCAAGCCACACTGGACCGCCTGGAGCACGAGGCGCATCGCATCGCGGGCCGCGTGTTCAACGTGAACTCGCCGCGCCAGCTCGAAACGTTGCTCTTCGATGAATGCGGGTTGAAGCCGCTGAAGCGCACCAAGACTTCACGCTCCACGGACGCCTCGACCCTGGAGGCCCTGGCCGAACAGCACGAGCTGCCGAAGGTGATCCTCGAGCACCGCCAGGTCGCGAAGCTGAAGGGCACGTACATCGACGCGCTGCCGAGCTTGATGAACCCGAAAACAGGCCGGATCCACACGCGCTGGGAGCAGGCGGTGGCGGCGACCGGACGTATCTCGTCCACCGATCCCAACCTCCAGAACATTCCGATCCGCACCGAGCTCGGGCGACTCATCCGCGGCACCTTCATTGCGCGACCGGGCTATCAACTGGTCAGCGCGGACTACTCGCAAATCGAGCTGCGCGTGCTCGCGCACCTCTCGCAAGATCCAGTGCTGCTCGACGCCTTTCGCACCGGGCAGGACATCCATACGCGCACGGCCATGGAAATCTTCGAGGTCATGGCCGATGGCGTGACGCGTGAGATGCGCACGAAGACCAAGGCCGTGAACTTCGGCGTCATCTATGGTCAGGGGGACAGCGGCCTCGCAAAAAGCCTGGGTATCCCGCGCCAGGAAGCCGCAAATTTCATCGCCGCCTATTTTCGCCGTTACGAAGGCGTGCGCCGCTTCATGCAGGGGACGCTCGAGAGCGCCCGGGACAGCGAGACCGTGCGCAGCCTGCTCGGGCGCCGCCGCCTGGTACCCGACATCAAGAGCGGCAACCGCGCGCGGCGCTTGGCGGCCGAACGCATCGCCATGAACATGCCGATCCAGAGCAGCGCGGCCGATCTTCTGAAGCTCGCCATGCTCAAGCTGCGCGAGCCCGTGAGCCCCGGCGCGGAAATGATCCTCACCGTGCACGACGAGCTCGTCTTCGAGGTCCCGGACGCGGAAGTCGAGCTCGCCAAACCCCGCATCAAACAAGCCATGGAAAACGTCTATCCCCTGGACGTCCCCCTGCTCGTCGAAATCGGCCAGGGGCCGAACTGGAACGCCGCTCACTGAGCAGC
>DATHEN010001304.1:0-5229 GCA_035318565.1 Polyangiaceae bacterium | reverse complement strand
CGTGAAGGCGGCCACGTCTTTGCCGGCGACCAGGTACTTGCCGTTCGAGAGCTTCACGTTCACGAGTCCTGCCGGGCCGTGGCACACGGCGCCCACCACGCCCCCACTTTCGTAGATACTCGTCGCGAGCGCGGCCAGCTCGGCGTTCTCGGGCAAATCCCACATGGCCGCGTGGCCCCCGGCGTAGAAAATCGCGGCGTAGTCCTGCGCCGATACCTGCCCCGGAGTTTGGGTGCGTTCGATGGCGCCGCGCAACGCGGCATCGTTCCAGAACGCCGCGTTGATCGGATCCTTCAAATCCATGCTGTCCGGATCGACCGGGGCTTTGCCGCCTTTGGGGCTGACGAAGTCGATGGCGTAGCCGGCTTTGGACAGCACATGATGCGGGTGCGTTGCTTCCGAAAGAAAAAAACCGCTGGGCTTGTCGCCCTTGCGATCGTGGCTGGTGACGATGAACAGCACTCTCTTCGACGTGGGGGCCATGGGACGCTCCTCGGTGATGTGAGGGCTATAGTGGGACCGGCGTCGCACTTTTCAATGTGCCGGCGCTGTTTGCGCGGGCAAATTCGGGTCTCTCGCCGTCGAATCGAGCCGGCTTGACCGCGCGGCCAGTGCCAGCGAAGCTTCGGGAGCTGCGAAGCTCTCGGTTTCGGTCGTGAACACGTGATGACACGCGCCCATCTGCGAGGTACCGAGCCGTGAGCCGCGCGACTCCCCTTTTGCGGAACGAGTTCGTCGAGCTCGAGGTGAGCTTCACCGACAAGGTCGTGATCGTGCGGCGCACGGCGTTACCCTTTGCGCGGCTCGCCGACATCGAAAGCACCACGGACGCGCTGGCTCGGGCATTGCCCATCGAACGGCGCAAGAACCACTCGGTGCTGCTCGACATGCGCTTGGCTCCGGTCCGCACGGATGCTTCGCTCGAACCGGCCTTTTCGCGGTACCGCAGCGAAACTGAACGCGGCTTCGAGCGCGCCGTGCTCGTCGTGACGAGCGTGGTCGGCCGTATGCGTTCGGAACGACTACGCCAGGGGACGCAGATCCCGGTCACGATCGTCGGGTCACTCGAAGAGGCTTGGACCGTGCTGCGCGAGCCTGCGTAGTGCCGCGTGCCTCGGCCGGAATGCGCACCGGACCAGTAGCGCGGTGCTAAACGTTGAAAGCGATGGCCAAGTCGAGCAAGCGAGCGGTCCGCGAGCAAAACCTCGAGCGCCTGCGTCGCCTCTGTCTGGCCCTGCCCGAAGCCCATGAAAAAGAGGCCTGGGGAGATCCGACCTTCCGCGTGAAGGACAAGATTTTCGCCATGCACAAGGAAGGCGATGGTCGCCCGTCGGTGTGGTGCAAATCAGATCCGTTCGAGCGAGACGCGCTCGTCGAACACGATCCCGAAGCGTACTACGTGCCCCCGTACGTGGGCCACAAGGGCTGGATCGGTGTGCGTCTCGATCACTCGGGTGTCGATTGGGACTCCGTCGGCAAGATAGTCACGCAAAGCTATCGATTGATTGCGCCAAAACGGCTTGCGACGCAGATTCGCGGGGCGCCCAAATTGAAACGATGAACGCAGCGGCACGAAAAATTCAGAACGTCTACCTGCTGCTCCTGTTGCTGCACACACTCGCGGCTTCGTTCATCTGGGGAATCAATACGCTGTTTCTGCTCGACGCGGGCTTGAGCAGCACCGAGGCATTCGCCGCCAACGCTTTCTTTACCGTCGGGTCCGTGCTCTTCGAGGTGCCCACCGGCGTGGTCGCCGACACGCGCGGCCGAAGAACGTCGTACCTGCTCGGCACGGTCACTTTGGCGATTTCCACAGTGCTCTACTTGTTCATGTGGCGAGTATCCGCGCCGTTTTGGGGCTGGGCGCTGACATCGGTGTTTCTGGGCCTTGGCTTCACGTTCTTCTCGGGCGCGGTTCAGGCGTGGCTGGTCGATGCGCTGACGTTCAGCGGCTACTTCAGGGACAACGGCAAACTCGAGACCGTGCTCGCCAAGGGCGAGATCGTCGAAGGCGCCGCGATGCTCGGCGGATCCGTAGCGGGCGGAGTCGTGGCGCAGGCGACCAACCTGGGGGTGCCGTACATACTCCGTGCGGGTGTGCTGGCGCTCAGCTTCGTCCTGGCATTCGTGTTGATGCGCGACATCGGATTCACGCCGAGCCGCAGCAAGCACCCGCTTCAGGAAATCAAAGCGGTTCTTCACGCTTCCATCGAACATGGCCTCGGCAACCCGCCCGCACGCTGGGTCATGCTGGCCGCGCCCTTTACCGATGGCGTGGGTATTTATGCGTTTTACGCCATGCAGCCGTATCTGCTCGAGTTGTACGGTGACGAGCGAGCGTACGGAGTCGCAGGCCTGGCGGCGGCCATCGTCGCCGGCGCCCAGATTGCTGGAGGGCTCCTCGTGCCGCACATTCGCAAAGCCTTCCAACGGCGCACTTCCATGTTGCTGCTGGGTACTGCGCTCAGCAGCGTGATGCTGGCCAGCATCGGACTACTCCCGAAGTTCTGGATCGCCGTCTTCGTATTGGTGCTTTGGGCGTTGATGTTTGCCGCCATCACGCCCGTGCGTCAGGCGTACCTGAACGGACTCATCCCCTCCCAGCAGCGCGCGACGGTACTCTCGTTCGATTCGCTGCTCGGCTCGAGCGGCGGAGTGGTGGCGCAGCCGGCATTGGGCAAGGCTGCGGACGTGTGGGGCTATTCCACGTCGTACGTCGGGGCCGCCCTCATTCAAGCGTTGGCCTTGCCGTTCCTGTGGCGCGCCCGGCGCGAGCGCGCAGTTTCCGACGCGATAGTCGAAGGTGGCAAAGACGAGCGGCCTCGAGGATGAAATTGGCTCAGATGGGCGCCGGACAGGCGCCCCTCCAGAAGACGGACGCACCGGCCTTGTTCGCCAGGCATTCACTGCCAAACTGACGCCCATCACAGCTGCACACGATACCTGATTCGGGGCCGCACTCGGTAGGACGCGGCTGGCACGTTCCAACGCTTCCGCAAGTGCGCGGCGCAAACTGGCAATATTCGCTGGCGCCACAGGGCTGGTTCATGCTGCACGGCGTGGGGTCGCCGCAGTCCAGCGTGGTGCAGGTCCATTGCCCCGCGCCGCTGCAGGTGCACGTATTGCACGAACCCTCGCCGGGTTTGGTTTGGCCCGGGTAGCACACGGGGCACGGATCGGACAGCGAAGTACACATCCAGCGCCCGGCGTCATTGCACAGGCACTGACTACACGAGTCTCCTGCGCCAGCCGTGTCAGCGGGGATACACTCGCGCAGAGGGCAGATCTCGCTATTGCACAGCCACTGCCCGCGCTCGTTACAGGTGCAGCTGTTGCAGCCGTCCGCGGCTGTTTTCGTGTCGAAGGGGACGCATTGCTCCGTTGCGGCGCGGCATTCCGCGGCGCTCGTGAAAAGGCTCCAGCTGTCGGGCGCGCTGCAGGGACTGTCATAGACGCAGCACGCTCCCGAAAGGGGATCCCGCGCATGGATCGCGCTCGGCGCGCACGTGCCAGCGCGGGGCAGCGGACAGACGCGCGCGAGGCTTTCCGCGGTATTCGTGCACTCGCGGCTATTCACTAGCGACGCGCCGTTGCAGTTGGTGAAATCTCTCCAGTTGCGCTTGCACTCTTTCGCGCTCGGCGGCGGATTCAAAGCAGTAATGGGGATGGTCGCGAGAGTGAGCGGTGGATCCCATGCGCACACGTTCTCGAAGCGGGGCTCGGTGATCGAGGGGTTCGAGCCGTTGATCAGACTGATGCGATGGCGATTGAGTCGGATCTCGACATTCTCCCCGGTCTGTCCCGTCACCGTGAGTTTCTCCAGCAGCGAGCCCCACTCGTCGGTCACGATCCCTACTGGATGGACTTCGTCGGGGGTCGCAAAATCGATCGTGCTCGGAGTCGCCCCCGTGATCGAGAGTTGTCCGTAAGTCGCGATACTGATCGGCACGCGCGGCGGCGCATCGAACGCCTTCATCTGCACGTCGAGCGTGAAGGTCTCACCGGGCCGCACCCTTTCAGGAAGCGTCGTGATAGCGCTGTGTACGAGCAGGCACGCCGCGGGCACCGTCGTCGTAACCGAGGGAGCCACTGCACACTGCAGCGCTGCTGTGTCGCGTGGTTTGCCCCCGGAACCGGAGCCGCCGCCGATGGGATTGGGGCCGGCGCTACAGCCATCGAGGACCAGGACGCTCACCAAACCCAGTGTGCTCAATCCAGATAAGCGCATGCATCAAACTCCCGCGGAACGAACTCAACGATCAGCGCGGCTTTCAACCGTGCGACTCGCGGACTCTAGCGTGGTCCGCAGCCACGAGTTCCCTTGGTTTATGGAATGGACAGCCGACTCTGGTAGTGAGAGGCGAATATTCGCGTTTACCGAGCGGCCTCCACGGCGCCGACGTCACAGCCCGGACCCTGCGGTCTGACAACGCCGCGCGCGTCTTCAAGCGTGGGACAATTCGCCGTGGGAATGTAATCGATGAGCGGGCTGCCGGCGCCAGGCGCGGCGGTTGGCACGGCGCCACCGTTTTCCGCCAATGCGCCGAGCAGCAGAGGCGTGCCGGCGACCAGACGATCGCCGGGTCCAAGCGGCGAGAGGTTCTCACCGTCATAGAAGTTGTACGACGATGCATCGACGCTTCCTTGCGGTACTGGCACGAAGCCCGCGGCGAGCGGACACGGATTGGCGTTGAATCCGCCGGTCACCAGGGAGCGATGCGTCTGCAGATGAGCGGCCACGATGGGATCGGTGAGGGTCGTGTGTTCGAGGGAGAGTGTGCCCGCATACACGCCGAGCCCCTGGGGGCCGTAGTAGATTTGATCGCCGTTTGCGAACGAGCAGCCCGTCGACCCCGCGTTGCCAACCACGGTTGCGTTGACGAGCGTGGCCGAGTCGGCGCGAATTCCGCCGCCCTGATTGGTCACCGTCAGAAGGCCCCGTCTGCCGACGGACGAGGGCAGCCGAATGCGGTTGTTCGCAACGGTAATGCGCGTGCCCTTCACGGACTTCGCAAAGATGCCCGCGCCGGAGGGCTTATCGACTTGGGGTTGAAGAGCCTGCAAGTCGAAGATGGTTTGTGCGCCGCCGCGGAGCAGGTTGCCGAGCACGCGCGTGTCGGAGATCTCGAGCTGATCGGCCGCAACGCCGCCTCCGCACGCGATGGCGCTGTTGTCGGCGATCGTCGAACCGCGCAGCGTGAGAACCCCGGAAGCACCGAGCGCACCGCC
>DATHEN010001303.1:0-6176 GCA_035318565.1 Polyangiaceae bacterium | reverse complement strand
GGGTGAAAGAACATGGCTCCGCCCTGGTGCCAGATGCTGTCGTCTTTCTGTGAGATGAGCACGAGCTCGGAAGCTGGATCGGCGAGCATCGTGTCGAGGTTCACCGTGAAGCGCGACAGCCGCGCTTCCGTCGGAAAAGTGGCCGGCACGGGAGCGGTGGTCACCGGGTTCGGCGAGTACGGGTAGAACAGATACATGAAGCGCCCGTTCGGCGAGCTCCGCTGTCCGAACTGCGGATGGAACGCGATCCCCACGAGTCCCACGTCCTGCTTGCCCTGACTGACGGCGGAGAGATCGAGCACCGGCTTCCGGGCTGCCGTCGCTGAACCGAGGTCTATCGCGAACGCGCGGCCTTCGCGTTCCAGAACGACTGCATGACCCGTTCCCGGCGCTTCTTGAAACGCGGTCGCATGCGTGAAGGTGGCGTTCGGGAAGGCGGGCACCGCCGTCCAACTGGCGTTCGAGAGCTCCGGGCTGCTCGGTAGACCTAGGTACGCGGGCGCATCGGGTCGCGTGTCGAGTCCGGGCCGTGTCTCACTAGCTGCTTCGATTTGGCAACTCGAGCTGCATCCGTCGCCGTTCGTCGTATTTCCGTCGTCGCACGCTTCACCGGGCTCCACGGCGCGGTTGCCGCACACGGTCGCCGCCAGCCGCACTTCGAGACAATTGATCTTGGTGTTCATGCCGGTGGGCTCGATGGTGAGCGCGCCATCGTCCACCCGCACGACTACCTCGACTTGCCGAAAAGGCGTCGCGGGAGAGGGCGTGAAGTTTTGGAGCGCTGCGACGCCTTCGATGCCGATCCCGTGCACGCTGTTGAAGTAGGAGGCATCTCCAGCAACCACGAGCACTCGATAGCGCCCGCTCTGAATCGCAACCTCCCAGGCGCCGGCTTCGTGCGTGCCATTGAACGAGCTCGGCAAATCCGAGGCTTGCATGTGCATCAACGTTGCCCGGCGCACGTCGGCGGGTTTGCCGCGATTGCGGCCATTTCCGGGAATGCTGCCGCCGACCGACAGGTTCAACGGCGTGTGCGTGCCCGGCGCCACCCAACCGTAGCTGAGTCCGCCCTGATTTTGCCCCGAGCGCAGACCGAACGGCTCTCCGAAATCCTTCAAGTAGCCGACCGGTGGTGTCGTCGCGCGATCTTGGAAATTGATCCGCAGCACGTCGTCCGCAGCCAGCGACAGCACGTCACCACCGGCCTTCGTGACGTCCTGCTCCTCGGGTCCGGAGTCTGACGAACAGGCCGCGCAGGTGAGAAGCGTGGCAGAGATTGCAATGCGACCTAGTATTTCAAGCGTCTCGTTCATCGAGCTTCTCCCCGTCAAAGAAGACTGCCCGAAAAGGCAGCGCTTTCGCTGCGACGTCAATCGGGAATGATTGCGACAATTTGCCCACGCTGAGGCAATTCGGAACTTTGTGAGCAGCGCGTTTCGGCACGGTAACTGGTGCGTGCCCCCAGCCCTCGCGTGCTAAACGACGCGCGACCCGATCAACGAGGAACGAGCGCAAATGCTTTACGCGATTCTCTGTTACGACTCCGAAAACGTGGTGGCTTCTTGGACCAAGGAGCAAGATGACGCGGCCATGGCGAAGCTCGACGTTGCGCAGCAGAAGCTGGCCGCGCAAGGAAAGCTCGGCCCCGTGGCGCGCTTGATGCCGACGCATCGAGCGCGGACTCTCAGGAAAGGCCGCGAGGCGCTGGTGATGGACGGACCCTTCGCCGAGACGAAAGAGCAGCTGCTCGGATTCTTCGTGGTCGATTGCGCGACCCCGCAGGAGGCCCTCGACGCCGCGCACGAGCTGGCCAAAGCGAGCTCGTCGGAAGGCGCTTACGAGATCCGACCGATCGCGGTTTTCCGACCGGGAAGCGCGGGCGGCTGAGCGCCGGCATGGAAAATAATTAGTAAATTCACCGGTTTGGCAATTTCACGAAAATCGATCGGCAGCGTGTCGATCCGGGCCGTCTTCGCTCGTCGTAGCTGAGGAGGCAATTCATGACCCGTATGATTTTCGTGAACATCGCAGTGAAGAAGCTCGACAGGGCCGTCGCATTTTTCAAGAGGCTCGGCTTCGAGTTCAATCAGCAGTTCACGGACGAGAACGCCACTTGCATGATCGTCAACGAGCACGCCTTCGTGATGCTGCTCGTCGAGCCGCGCTTCAAAGACTTCACGAAGAAGCCGATCTGTAACTCCGCCACGCACACCGAAGCCATCCTGGCGATCTCTGCCGAGAGCAGAGAAAAGGTACAGGAGCTCGTAAAGACGGCGCTCGAGGCCGGTGGAAAGCCCGCGAACGATCCGGTCGACTACGGCTTCATGTACAACGCGAGCTTCCACGACCCCGACGATCACCTCTGGGAGGTGGTCTGGATGGATCCCAACGCGGTCAAAAAGTGAAGGTCGGAGCCATGCGCTACCTGTGCGTTTACAGACCCGGGACGCCCGAACGCAATGAGCCTCCGAGCCAGCAGGAGATGACGGCGATGGGCAAGCTGATCGACGAGATGACGCGGGCGGGCGTTTTGCTCGCCACGGAGGGTTGCTTACCGAGCAAGCACGGAGCTCGCATTCGCGTCGACGCTGGCAAGTTCATCGTGACGGACGGGCCGTTTCCCGAAACCAAGGAGCTCATCGCGGGCTTCTGCCTGATTCAGGTGAAATCGATGCCGGAGGCCATCGAGTGGGGCAAGCGCTTCCTGGCTGTCGTCGGCCGTGGTGAGAGCGAGGTCCGCCAGATCTGCGAAGCGCCCGTGTAACCGCGAAGCGCGATCAGCGACTCGTGAACGGCGCGAACTTGGACATGTGACGTGCCTTCAGGTTTCTGCTTCTTTCACGGAGGCAGGCGGAGGAACACGCAGCACCTGGCCACTCGCGAGCAAGCGGAAGTGCGGCCAGTCCTCCGGATTGTCCAGGCGATCTTCGTCGCTCTTGAATTGTTCTTTCAAAAAATCGATGATTTCTATCGGCCCGAACACGCGGCGCGCGATGCCTTCGATTCGGGCGAGGCGCTCGCGTTCCTTCGCGTCCGGTACCGGGCGGCCTTGGTGTTGGGCGTAAGCCGCGAGCAAGCGTGCCTTCTGGCTCTGGTAAACGAAGGCTTCGTAGCGAAATACGGCTTGAAAGTAGTGCCCCGCCGCGATGCTCAACTGCTCGGCATGTGAAACGGCGCGCTCGGGCTCGCGCACGACGCTGTCGTACGTTTCGCGGCCCTCGGCCAGGATTTGCTGACACAATAGACGCAGGTGATACGAAGTTTTGACGTCGAGTGTGGCTCGTCCTTTGCCGAAGATGGGCTTCAAACCCGCGTCGAGGATGAGCGGTTCGAGCCGCGCGAACAGGAGCAGCGCATAGCGTCCGGTCAGGCGCTCGAAGCGATACAGTTTCTCTCGACCGTAGCGCGCGCGTAGCTCGTCGACCACTTGGCGAATCCGCGTCCAGCTGCTTCGATCGCGCTGGGAGATTCCGGGCACGAAGTCGTTCCAGAATTCGTCGACCTCTTGGCGCGTCAAGTCTCCTGCCGCATGCAAAACCAGCTCGTGTGGATCGGCGCCTCGCGCGGCGCGTTCGAGCAGCGATCCCAGATGCGAGCGGCGGATCCAGACCACGTCGTCGAAGTGCCAGAGCTCGGGTGGCGGTAAGGGGTGATCCCAGAATCCCTCGCCGCGCCGCACGGGGGGAAAATGGGGACCGACCAGCGTGCGCCGCCACCAGCGGCCGGCTTGGCGCATTTCCGAGATCTCGCTGGCCTCGAACATGTAGGTGCGCGCGCGCGTCGCCTGCGGTGGACCCAGCCGGCGCTCGAGCTCGCGATTGTACAGGCCGTTACCGGGCACGTCCCCTTCGACGATGCGACGAAGCAACATCAGAGGCCCCGGTATCCCTCCGTAGCCGTATGGATCGAAGCGGCCGAGCATGTTGCGCATGATGCTCGCCTCGTTCAGGCCCAGACCTTCGTAGACGACGGCCTGATCGAAGCGATTCTGATGGGGCGCACAGAAGCGCGGAACCGTCGTTTCGTGCGTCGGAGAATAGAAGTGCGCGAGGGTCTCCCAATGCTCGCCGTCCCAGGTTGCCTCGATCAGCGGGAGGATCTTCACGGGCGGCGGGGTTTGGGGCGGAAAAACTCCGTAAGCGTGCACCCAGCGCAGCGGGTGCAGCGCTCGGATCCACGTTACCGGCCAGGTCAGAAATGCCGGGCGCACGCGGCGCCAGAGCGGCCAGAGCATCCAAACCTGTGCACAGAACGTGTTGAGCGGCAGGCTGATCAACGCGAACAGGCAGTGGAAGAACACGAGCACGTGAATGGCTTGCGGTCCGTCTTTCGAGAAGAAATCGTGCAGGTTCAGCGCCAGCGCTGTCTCGCTATCGAACCAGGTCACGGTCAGCGCGATCATCGCGATGTTGAAGTAGCCGAAATTTCCGGTGAGCCAGATGTTCACCATGAGAAGCAACGTGGCCACCGCTGCGAGCGCACAGTACGGCCCTGGCCAGAACACCAAACACGGGAGTGGAATCTCGACCAGGAACATGATCGCGAGCGAGAGCTTCTGCACCGGTAGCGGCAACTTGGCCGCGAGCCAGCCGAGCGGCGTCGGCAACGGTTGATTGATGAAGAAGCTCTTCAAAAACCCCTTGTCGAGCGGCGTCGTGCCCACGAATTTGTGCTTGCCGAAGCCGAACATCACGCGAAACACCAGCAGCCGGAACACCCAGGCAACGGCGGGCAGCGGGGCCTGCGTGGCGAGAACGCTGGGCAAGAGCTCGGTCGCTGGCAGAAACATGCCCCAGAACGCCGCCTCGAACAGCAGACAATCCCAGGGGTAAACCAGGACCATCGGTCGATCGAGCGAGAGGTACACGAGGTAGCAGATCGCGAACATGTAGGGCGCCTGTGGACCGCCGATCATGATCGCGAGCGCCGCCAGCATGCCGATCCAGGGCAGCGCACGAAGAAACGCGTCGCTGCGATTGAACCAGAGCAGCGTGGGGAAATAGACGAAGCGCTTCCAGGTCGGGAAGTGCTCCGAGATCGCGGCCAGGCTTTCGCGGACCGGCGTGATGCCCCGCGCGCCCGCATGCGGTAACACCTGAAAGGAGAGCGAAGCGAGCGAGATGAAGAATACGAGTCCGATGCCGCGTGACACCAGCCCCCACACCAAAGTGGGCTCCAGGTACGCCAAGCGATTCAAAAGCTCCATGCCTGGCCGCGCATCTTAGAACCTAGTGCCGTATCTCAGAGGAAGAATCGTTTCGGGGTCGGGGCCCTGAAACCAGACGGTTGGGCTGACGCGTACGTCAGACTTGCGCTACGCCGGGAAGATGCTCTGATCGCGGCGTGGAGTCCGAAGCCCATCGCGCGATCATGGCGGTATATCGCATCGAGTCACCGCGTCTCATTGCGGGTCTCACCCGCATGGTGCGCGACGTGGGCCGCGCCGAGGAGCTCGCGCAGGATGCGCTCGTCGCCGCTCTGGAACAGTGGCCCGAAGGAGGAGTTCCGGACAATCCCGGCGCTTGGCTGATGACCACGGCCAAGAACCGCGCCATCAACGTGCTGCGTCGCAACAAGCTGCTGGAACGCAAACACGAAGAAATCGGGCACCTGGAGACGGAACGCGAGCGGACCGTTCCGGACATCGAAGCCGCCGTCGACGACGAGGTCGGCGACGACATGCTTCGCCTCGTGTTCATCGCCTGTCATCCCGTGCTCTCGATGGAGGCCCGCGTGGCGCTGACGTTGCGTCTGCTCGGAGGCTTGAGCACCGAGGAGCTCGCGCGCGCGTTCCTGGTTTCGGAGCCCACGATCGCGCAGCGTATCGTGCGCGCCAAACGCACGCTGGCAGATGAGCGTGTGCCTTTCGAGGTGCCCCGCGCCGCCGAGCTCGCCGAGCGCCTGTCGTCAGTGCTCGGCGTCATCTACCTGATCTTCAACGAGGGCTACTCGGCCACAGCCGGAGACGATCACATGCGCCCGCAGCTCTGCGAAGACGCGCTGCGCCTGGGTCGCATCTTGGCGGAGCTGGCTCCGCAGGAGCCCGAGGTGCACGGGCTCGTGGCGCTCATGGAACTGCATGCGTCACGCGCGCGCGCGCGCCTGGGCCCATCGGGAGAGCCGGTGCTGCTCACCGAGCAAAACCGTTCGCTCTGGGATCAGTTGTTGATCCGCCG
>DATHEN010001302.1:0-3366 GCA_035318565.1 Polyangiaceae bacterium | reverse complement strand
GCTACTCGCCGATCGCAAGAACGACGTGCCCGCGGGTCTGGTGGCGTTGAACCGGGTGGCTCAGGATTTGCCCGGCCACGTGCCCACCTTGATGAAGCTCGCGGACCTCTACGCGCGTGATGGGCAGGCATCCGAAGCGGTCGATCGTCTGAACCGCGTGATCGGTGAAAAACCGGACGCAGACGTGCTCGTCCAGGCGCACCTCCAGCTCGCGGGGCTGCTCGACGAAAAACTGAACGACCCCTCGCGGGCCCTGTCCAGCTTGAACGCCGTGCTCCGCATCGACGAGAGCAACCGCGCCGCGCTGAAGCGGCTGCTCGACATCCAGCTCCGCCGCAACCAGAACGAAGCCGCAGCGGACACTGCCGCTCGCCTGGTGCGAGTCTCCGGTGATCAACCCGGACGCGCCGATTCACTCGCGACCCTGGCGCGCCTGGAGCGCGGGAGAAACAATTTCAAGGGAGCCGTGTCGGCGTACGAGCAGGCCGTTGCCATGGTCGGCTTGCAGGGCGGCCTCGCCGACGAGTTCAAGCAGATGCTGGATCAGCAGCGGCTCAAGTCCGATTACAGCCACTACGTGGCTGCCCTGAGCAGTTACCTGGAGCAAGCGCGCAACACACCGGCCGTCGCGGCGACCGTGCAACTGGAGATCGCTCGTGCGCTCGGTGACCAACTGGGGCAGGCCGATCAATCCTTGGCGGCGCTCCAACGCGGGCTGCAGGTGCAGCCGGACGACACCACGCTGCGCGCCGAACTCGCGAGCCGCTTGCGCCGCGCCGGGCATTTCCAGCAAGCCGCGCAGGAGTACAGAAAGCTACTGGAGGTCGACGTGATGCGCGCCGACGCCTGGCGCGATCTCGCGGAGAGCTTGAAGGGCATGCAGAAGCCGGCGGAAGCGACGCTCGCGCTCGCGCCGCTGATCGCGATCGGTGCCGCCAACGATCTCGAGCGCGCCACGCTGGGCGCGCGTCCGCCACGCACGGCCGCGGCGCACCCGAGCTCCTTCGACAGCAGCGCATTCCGATCCATCGACGCGCTCGGCTCGCCGGATCCGGCGGGAGAGTTGCTGTTTTCCCTGAACGAAGCGCTCGGCAAAATTCACCCACCCGAGCTCGAACGCTACGGCCTCACCACGCGCGACCGCATCAGCGCGCGCACGCCACACCCACTGCGCATGCTGGGGGATCGCATCGCCGCCATCTTCGGTATCGCCGAATACGACTTGTACGTGCACCGCGCGCATTCCGGCGCTCTCGAAATCGAATTCACCGATCCACCAGGCATCCTGGTGCCGGCGTACCTGACGACGCTGAGCGAAGCCCAGCAAACCTTCTTGCTCGTGCGCGTGATGGCGAACCTGGCGCGCGGTCTGCAAGCGGTCGACAAGCTCGCGCCCCAAGCGCTCGAGTTGCTACTGGCCGCCGCGGGCCGAGTGGTGGACCCGACCTACGGCTCCGGTCTAGGCGACGAAGATTTTCTCACCAACCACTCGCGCCGCGTGGCCAAAGCCCTTTCACGGCGTGGCCGCCGCGTCCTGGAAGAAGCGGCGTCGAGTTACGTGCAAGTGCCGCGCACCAACTTCGCCGACTGGGCCGGAAAGGTCCGCCTGACTGCGGCGCGCGCCGCGCTCATCGTGTCGGACGATCTGCCGGCCAGCATCGAGCTCGTGCGCCGTATGGAAGGCGACCTCGCCGGCCTGCAGGGCGTTCCGCTCGCCCAGGGCATGCGCCTGGTGCAGGATCTGCTGCGCTTTTGGGTCAGCGACAGCGCCTTCCAGCTGAGACGCCGCCTGGGCATTTTGTAGGCGGAGCTCAGTCGGCGGCAGCTTCCGCCGGTATGCAGTAACCGCCTCGGCACAGATCCGAGAGCGGGCAGTCGCAATCTCGCGTGCACGAGCGCGCTGCATCGCCGCTGCTGCCCGAAACGCCGGCGTCCGTGGGGCTGCCACCCGCGCCACTGGCGCCTGCGGTGCAGCCACGTGTACAGCCTCCGCCCGTGCCGTTCGGAGCGCCGCCCGTGCCGTTCGGAGCGCCGCCCGTGCCGCTCGATGGTGAGGAGCAGCGCCCCTCGACGACGTCCTCGCACGCGCTCCACTCGGCACAGGCGCACAGTCGTGCCGTTGCTTGGGGTGCCTTCTGGAAGCTCTTTTCGCAGTCCTTCGTGCACTGATCGAAATCGTCCGCTTGCGCCGCGCCGCAGGTGCCGAGCCGCGCGCAGTACATCAAACATTCGCGCCCGCGCAGGCTTTCCGTTTCTTCACCGTCCAAACAAACGGCACCCTCTTCGCAATGTGTGTTGTCGCAGCCGGATCCGAACGCGAAAAATCCCGTAAGCGCCGCTACAACGATGACTCGAATGGACATGGAGAACTCCTCCCGGTTTTCACGCGGCGAAACGTCGCGCACCGCCGCGCAGACGAGTCGACCCGCGATAGTGCGTTCCCGGGTCACCCGGATCCGTTCAAACGACGACGTGCTCGTTGTCGTGGGGGCCGAGCCCGAGCACGAGTTGGCGTCCTAGACGGCAGCGAAGGGCGGCAGCGCCTTTCGTTTGGTTTTGTTAGTTAAGGAACCAACTACAAAAACCAAATAGAGGGGCGCCCTCCAGCGAACTCCCAGCCGGGGGGCGCGACACGCCGTTGGCGAGGAGTGGCTACGCTGGGCGGGCGTGCGCCCCAACGCGGAACCCTCCTGGCGTCAGTGCCCGCGCGCCTGCGAACCGTTCAATCGCCCTGTTTGGCCGGGCTGTTCTTTGAGTGCTTGCCGAACCCCGACTGGGTGAGCTAGATCCCCGGCACTTCGCTGGTCGCCGCGCTCCTACAGAGGTGTTCGGTGCCCAGCCAGGTCACCCGCGAAGGTGGCGGAACTGGCAGACGCGCTGGATTCAGGTTCCAGTGGGGTTATTCCCGTGGAGGTTCAAGTCCTCTCCTTCGCACCCGCAGAAAACATGCTGAATTCGTTGCCTGGGACGCTCGAGTTCAGTATATCCGCCAATTAGGGACGAACGGCCTTGGTCCCTAGAACCGCCAGCGCGGCACGCCTTGAAGCCTTCACATAGCGGGCGGTTGTGGCGATGCTCGTGTGCCCGGCGAGGTACTGGATCCCAGGTAGGTTGTCCGAGCGCTCCGCCCAGTGGGTGATGCGGCCGCGGCGAAAGTCGTAGGGGGTAATTCGCTTGGCCCGCTCCACGTCCAGCACCTTGCCTGCGGCTTTGCGGAGCGAGGCGCGCAGGTCCACGGGGCCGAACATAACGCCCGGCTTGTCGGGTGCCGCTTTCTTCAGCGCACGCACCGCTGCCGCCGTGAGGGGCACTGGGCGGCCGTCTCGCGCCTTGTCCAGCTCCCGGGGGATGTGCAGCTCCGCGGCG
>DATHEN010001301.1:0-2631 GCA_035318565.1 Polyangiaceae bacterium | reverse complement strand
GTTCGACGTTGATGGCGAACTTGGTGATGCCTTCGACTTTGGCGGTGTCGATGACTCCCACCACGTCGCCGTGCTTCGCGGCCTGGTCCGCAGTCACCACCAGATTGACGTCCTTGCCGCCCTTGCGCGCCTTCTTGAGCTCGCTCCGCAGCTGGCGCTTATCCAGTTTTTTGTCGCCGTAGATCAGCGTGCCTTCTTTCGTGATCGTCACCACGAAGGGCGAAGACACGGATTCGTCGGAGGAAGCCGTCTTTGGAAGCTCGACCTTGAGGCTCTGCGACACGATGTACGTCGCGGACACCATCATGATGATCAAGAGCACGAGCACCACGTCCACCATCGGAGTGACGTTGATGCCCACGATGCCGCTGCGTCCGGCGCGCGATGCGTTGATGCCGGCCATGGCTCACGATCCTTCCGGGAGCTGCGAAAGCTCCGTCGAGGCGACTGTTTCGTCCTTGGCGGTTGCCACTTCGCCCGGCGCCGCGTCTGCCCTGCGGCGCGGCTCGCTCGGTGGGACCAGCGAATGGCCGAGGCTTTCCATGGTTTTCACGTACGCCGTGAGCAGCTTGGTGAGCGAGAGCGCGTTCGATTCCACGTCTGCGATGCGCTTCTGAATGACGTTGTAGGCAACGACAGCCGGCAGCGCGACGAACAGACCCACGCCCGTGGCCACCAGAGCTTCCGCGATACCGTTCATCACACCGCCCATCGCGGAGGTGTTTTGTCCGGCCTCGCCGAGTGCGCGGAAGGCGATGATCACGCCCAACACCGTTCCGAGCAGACCCACGAAGGGCGCGTTGTTGCCGAGTGTCCCGAGCAGATTCAGCCCTCTTTCGAGATCTCTCTTGCGACGCGCGAGCTCCGAATCCACCGCGTCCGTCATGGCCGAGGGGCCGCCGGACACCCAGCGCAGCGCTTCGCGCGCCACTTTGGCCTCCACGGCCGGGCTCGCCTCGAGCAATCGGGCGGCGCCTTCGAGATCGTCTGCGTCGAGGTTCTTGCCCAGGTCGAGCCTCAGCTTGTCCACATCGACGCTGCGTTTGCGGAACCAGAGCCAGCGCTCGGCCATGGTGGAGATCGAGACGACCGACAACAAGAGGAGCAGGTACAAGACCCACTCGCTCCCGAGCAGCGCGACTTTGAGCAAACGTTCGACAATCATCGGCGTGAACCTTTCTTCAGAAGATCAAACTCATGCGCTCTACTGGACGTCGAACTGCGTCACGAACAGACCGAGCTTCGTGCCACCGTTGGCGTCGATGGCGTGCAGTTGCCCACCCTGCTCCAGAACCTTCGACTGCGCGTACGTCTCGGGCTCCGGGCCGGGCGCGGAGACGTGGAACGAGACGTTGAAGCGCGCGTGGCTCTCGCCGCACGCGTCGATCAGATTCGCGTACACGAGGTAGCGGCCCGGCAGCGGCTTGTCTTTCCACACCACGTTTTCGGTGCGAATGCCGTCGCTCGTGCAGTTGCGGTTCGAATCCCGGTCAAGAATTCCGGTGCCGGGCGCGCTCATGTCGACTTTGCCGCCTTCGCCGGGCAAAGCCGTGCTGGGATGCCGCGCGTCCACGAGCTTACCGTTCGGCGTGATCAGCTGCAGATCGAGGTCGACCTCGGTGTCCCAAGACAAGCTCAGAACGGCAGCGGGCGGCGCAATTTTCGGATTGCAGGCGTTGAGGTTGTCCGGCACCCGAGATGTCACACAGAACACGATCTCCTCCTGAGTGCCGGCGTGACCGCTATCATCCAGCGCGGCGATCAGCAGCCGCCGCCGCCCGCGCGCGAGATGCGGCGCAAAATCGAGCGCGGTGGCCCAGGTGTACTGCCCGTTCGAGAACGGATCGGGAGCGCTCACGGGGAAGCTCCAGTAGCCGCTGCCGGTGTCCGCAAAGCGCAAAGCGATGCTCGCCGCGCTGGCGGTGGCGCGCCCGCCCAGAGCAAATTGGCTGTAGCCCTGGTTTACCGTGTCCGTTGGATAATCGAACGTCGTGACGTGCGGTTCGCGAGGCGCGGCGCCCGCTGCGAGATCGTCATCGGAGAGCGGCGCGGCACCGGGCAAGGTGCCCTCGTGAAACTGCGCGCCGCGCACGCGAATCGGCTCGGTCAGCGCTTCGGTGAGCGGCTCACCAGCGCATGCGCCGAGCGCGAACGAGCCGAGGGCCAGCACGGAACCGAGCTGCATCCGCCGAAGCAGCGCGCTCATAGCTCCACCTGCAGGCGCAAGCTCCACTGGTCGTTTTTGGCGTCCGTGGGCACGCCGCGGATGTCCTTCGCGAGCGAGTCGTCCACGAAGTCGTACTGGAAGGACAGACTGGCGTAGTCCGGCAGTCGCGCGCCGATCAGCGGTGAAAAACTACGGATCGTCTGCGAACGCGGGATCAGTCTGCCGCGCTGAGAATCGAGCGTGTCGGAGTTAGGATCGTAGACGGACGCCCGGAACCCGGCGAACCCATAGCGTGTCAGGTCCTGAACGACGGCGGCATATCCGCCGAGCTGCCGTACGTCGAGCCCGCCTTCCGCCGGATCGGCGATGAACACGGCGCGGTCGAGATTCTGCGCGATGTAGGCTTCGCCGTAGAGGTGTGTGGTGCCGAGCAAGGTCTCGAACTCGAAGCCGAGGTCGAGGCC
>DATHEN010001300.1:0-2029 GCA_035318565.1 Polyangiaceae bacterium | reverse complement strand
TAACGGAAGCGATCGAACGGCTCGAGCTCGAGGCCCGAGAGCTCGAACTCCGCTTCTACCGCAGCCACGAACGGCGCGGGATCGACAGGTCTCTCCGCGAGCTCGGCCAGTGAATCAGGCCGATCGAGCAAACGCGGCACGTCGTCGATGTTGAATGCATCGGGAGCCGTCGTTTCGAGCTCGCTCCAGATGAGCGGAGTCGCCACCGTGGCGCGCGGCCGCGCGCGCAACGAATACGGCACGACGACCGTTGCCAAGGCATGGTTTCGGAGCCAATCGATGAACACGCGCTCGCCTCGGTTGGCAATACGGAACGCGGTGGTGAGTTCTTCCGGGTGGGCGCGAGCGAGCAGCTCTGCAAACTTGTGAAGGGTCAGACCCAGCGTCTCCATGTCCAGCTCCGGGCGGATGGCCGCGACCAGGTGGTAGCCCTTCGAGCCGGTAGCCACCGGCACTGTCGGAAGGCCGCGCTCGCCGAGGGCGTCCCGCACGATCAGCGCCGCGCGCTGCACCAGTGCCAGCGCGCCGGGCTTCGGGTCCAGGTCGAGCACGATGCGATCGGGGCGGTCGAGCCGCACGATGCGTACCCCTGGCACGTGCAGCTCGATAGCGCCCTGATTCGCCAGATAGGCGAGCTGCTCGGGTTGGCTGACGACTGGATAGACGGTGACGTTCCGTTCACGCGCCTCCGGATCTCGATGCCGCTTCGAGGATTCCCGGCTGCGCGGCATCGGAAAGCGCTCGATCGATTCGGGATAGTGCGCCGGCACGTTCTTCTGAAAGAAGCCTGGCGCCGAGAGTCCCTTGGGATAACGCCGGATCGAAAGCGGGCGCTCGAGAACGTGGGGCAGAGCCCGCGACGCAACGCGGGCGTAGTAATCGACCACGTCGCCCTTGGTTCGAGAAATGTCCGGGAAGACGACGCGGTCCGCGTTCGAAACCTGCATGTCCCCGTACTTTGTGGCGTCTCTCGCTATATGGCAAAGCGCCAGCGCAGGGCGGCGCGCGGCAGCGCTTATTCGGGATCTTTGCAGATATTTTCGGCGCTGCCCGCCTTGCTCATTTCTTCGTCGTAGCGGCGCTGCATCTCTTCGGGCGAGACATCTTCCACGTGATGCCCGATGGCCCAGCGATGCCCGAAGGGATCGACGACCGTCCCGGAGCGTTCGCCGTAGAACTGATCGCGGGGTGCGCGTTCCAGCTTGGCGCCCGCTGCCACGGCGCGCTCGATGAGCTCGTCGCAGTTGTCGACGTGCAGGTGGAGCATCACGGGCGTACCTCCGAACTTGTCGGCGCCACGGAAGTCGAACTCGGGAAACTCGTCCGCGAGCATGAGGATCATGCCCCCGAAGTCGAGCTCGGCGTGGCCGATACGGCCGCCCGGCTCCACCAGGCGATACTTCTCCTTCGCGCCGAACGCCTTCTCGTAAAACGCGATTGCGGCGGCGGCATCGTTGACCGCCAGGTACGGAAACAACTCGTGAACCTTCATGGTGTCCTCCTTCGAGTAGAACGTGGCAGCCGAGCCCCGGCGCGTCTTGGAGAGATTTGACCTCTGGCGAGGCTAGAGCGGCACGTGATTCGGCCGTAGCGGCCGCGCGCGGCGGTACTGACCCGGGGAAAGGCCTGCCAGCGCGCGGAAATCCCGGCACAGGTGCGGTTGATCTCCGAAGCCGGAGTCGATCGCGAGCTCGGCCAAGCTGAGCTCCGGATTCGCGGCAACGAGCTCGAGGGCCCGCTGCAGGCGAACGACTCGGCAGTATTGCTGTGGCACGAGACCAACCGCGTCGCGAAAAAGCTCTATGAAGCGGCGATGACTGTAGCCGCACTCGGCGACGACAGCGCCGATTTCGTCATGAGTGGTGAAACGGCCCAGCGCGTGCGCGACGGCCGGATGTAGAGCGCGCACCCTGGGCAAGCGCTCTGCAAGTAGGCCCTCGAACACGTCGAGCGCCGCCTGCGGGCTCTCGGCCTCCAGCAGCCGCTCGCGTGCCGCGTTCGCGCTCGGTCCCCAGATGTCGTCGAGGCG
>DATHEN010001299.1:0-6487 GCA_035318565.1 Polyangiaceae bacterium | reverse complement strand
CGTGTACCTGTCACTCGGTGGCTCGCTGTTCGAAAAGAAGAGCGCGACCGGCGCGCGCCTGTGGCGCCATGGATCGCCGGGGGTGCTCATGCCCAGCAAGGTCGCCATCGTACCCGGTGGCTTTACATTCGCGTCTCAGCTCTCCGGAACGGTCACGATCAACGGCTCCACGTACTCTTCTCAGACGGGCAGCGTCGTTGGACGCATCAACGCAGACGGCAGCTATGCCTGGACCAAGCTGGTTGACGGTGGATCCGCGTCCGGGCTCGCGGCGGACGGTACCGGTCGAGTCGTGGTCGCGGGCCGTGTGCCGCCGGGCAGCGATTTCGTCGCCATCGGCAGCGAACGCATCACCGTGCCGCGCTCGTACGAAGCCTTCACCTTTCTGGCCTGGTTCGCCGCGAACGGCGCTTTAGAGCGCTTGCGCCTGCTGGACGGAGACGGAAATGTGGACGTGACGCTCGGACCCGACGGCTCGATCTACCTGGCTCTGGGGAGCGCCACGCGGCCGTTCTACTTCGAGCCCGCCGGCGCTCCGGGCAACTACGTCTATGGTGTCGGGGTCGCGAAGCTCACTCAATCGGGAGAGCTCGTGTTCAGCCGCAACCTCGGGCCGCACATGTTCCCGGGAGTGCCGACCGGCTACCTGGAGCTCTTGCCCACGCTCATCACGGTGAGCGGCTCGCGCGTCTTCACCGCGGGCACGCCGCGCTCGGTAGCGTATTTTCCGCCGAGCGTTTTTCCGCCCGAGCAGACGCCGGTGACCAGCTACTGGGTGTTTCTGGCCGGCACGCCGCTGTAGAGAGCCTTACCTGAATTGCCGAGTAACGTAGTCGTAGTCGTATCGTAGTCGTGCTCGATCCGGATCTGCACCACGACGACCCGACTCCCCCATTCCCACAGCGTCGGCGTCGGCGTCGACGATGACTACGAACACGACTACGAGCCCGTGCCCGTCTGACCATTCACTACAAGTGGTGCGTGCTGCGAGAGTTGCGTAAGGCCGTGCCTACGCTGCCGCATACGGGATGATGTATCGAAGGCTGGACCGCTGAAGCAGCGTCGGTGGCTCGCCCGGGGGGGTTTGCTCATTCCAGACGATCGATAACGTAAAATCGGGCATTTCATGCGCGATCGTCCGGACAGCGCGACCCCCCGCGGGCCAGCGAGGACCTCGGCGCCCTGAAGCCCGGGGATGCCGGTGCCCCTCGACACCGCGCAACGTTTCGTCACTTCGCCGGCAAGGCGAGCTTTACGAGCGTGCCCAGAATCCTTCGACACTGCGCTTCAAAGGACGGCTCGAGCGCTGTAACGTACCCGTGCACCTGCGCTGCTTGCAGCGCGGCGTAGCTCTCGCCCATCTCGCGGAGCGCCACGCCGTACGCATTCGTGCGATGCCCTCCGCGCGATACATGCCTTCACCCAGGTTGAGAATGTTTGAAGGAGCTCGACCGCCGGAGCTGCTTCGCGAGACGTTCACGGACCAGAATTCAGGGACAGCCTGATCGCACGCGTTTCAGGCAAACTCATATAAGCCGTCCCCATGAGCGGCGAGCGCGCTTTGGAGTGCAGTGTCGAGCGTTGCGCCGTCCGTAACGATGGTGATCTGCGCCGGTTTGCCTCCGGAGAGGGCCCAGCCGCGGCTCAGCGCGCGATCATCGGCCGGGCTGCGTTCCCAGCTGTGCGCGGTGTACACGGTCTGCTGCGACTCGGAAATCCAGCGTCCGGCGGGTCCGGTCGCGACGGCTGCGCCGTCCGCAAAGACGCGGTTGATGGTGGGGGCGAAGCTCGGGTTGTAGACCAGGGCTCCTTCAGCCACCGTCGTCACCTGCTGATTGAGCGTGGTCAGGATGCTCGTTCCGAGCGCGTCGTGATTGGCGAGCGCGCTCGACGCATGCACGAGCACGGGCGTCATGTCATACGGCGTGCCGCGATCCGGTCCGCCGTGAAGCAGGACCCTCTCGGAGACGGTGACGATCAGGCGCAGGCGGCTTTGCAGCTCCTGTGCGTGGTTGATCTCCGCATATTTTTCGTAAAACTGCTCGGCGTCGTTGTGTAGATCGTGGCGGCTGTCGTCGCGTAACCAGCCGATCGCCATTTTCTGGCCGAGCGTGTTGCCGGCGAGCACGTGTGCGCCGATGCGCGGCATGTACACGACATGATCGACTTCCTTGAGGATGTTCGGCAGGTACAGTCCACGGGGCCAGCGATTGTCCGTGGGCAGGGTGGCCGCGAAGTAGCCCGTGTCGAAGGGCTGCTCGTCGAAGAAATGCGTTTCCGCACCGGCTTGTTCGACGCGGATCAGGCCGCTTTGTGTGAACGACTCCCGGGTCGAGCCATAGCGGCCTTGTCGTGAGTTTCGCACATGCTCGACGCCGGATTGATCGGCCACGATCACGCGCCCGGCACCGCGCGCTTTGAGCGCTTGGACCATGGCCGCCACACCGTTGACGGAGGTGGTGCTCGGATGCGGCAAGCCGGAATTGGCCGCGACCTTGATCAAGACGCTGTCGCCCTGCTTCAGCCACGAAAAATCCAAACGCCGCGCAGCACGCTCGAGAGCGCCGCTGCCGCCACCCGTGTACAAGCCGAGCAGCACCGCGCCGCTCGGGAGCACGGCGCCGGAGGGCGTTTCTTTCCCATCGTCCGAATCCGAGCTCGAACAGGCCGAGAGGTGGAACGCGAGCGGCGCGGCCAACGCAAGACCAGCGAATTCACGTCGCGTGAGCGCGTGGCGCTCGACATTCTTCTTGGGATCCCTCATGGCGAGCCACGTTGTGTCGGCGCGGGGCGCGCCTCAATACCGGCCCGGATTCTATTTTTTCTTGAACTGCGCGCCCGCGCCGTCGCATACTGAACGAATGGTCAGCTACGGCGGGGAAGTCGAGCGTATCGATTACGAACGCGGGGCGTTGGTAGAACTAGAAATAGAAGGCGTTGAGTACCGTTTGGACGCCGGCAGGCACGGGACGAGCTTGTGCATTTCAGGTCGCGTGCCCGGCCTCACTCGGTGGCGCGTGCTCGGTGAAGCACGCTGGAACGGCCGCTCGCTACGTGCGCGCGCGGTCGAGCCGGTGATTGCCGAGCGCTTGTCAGCGGCGTTCGCGCGCGTTGCAGAGAGCGTGGAGCTGTAAGCGGCCCTAGCGAGCGTCAAGCAGACTTTCGCTGCTCGGCGCCGAGCGCGTGCAGCTGCCCTTCTGTCCACTCGCTTCGGAGCCTGTAGCCGGCGCCGCGCAGCGTATCGAGTGGCAGCGCCGCTCCGAGCTTCGCCCGCAAACGGCGCACGTGAATGTCCACGGTTCGCGGCCCGCCGACGTAACGCGTGCCCCAGACACGAGACAAGATTTGCTCGCGAGAAAAGACTCTGCCGGGCTCTTCGCTCAGGTACGCGAGCAGCGCGAACTCCTTTGCCGTGAGTGGAACGAGGGTCCCTTCGACGCGCACTTCATGAGCCACCTTGTCGACGCTCAGGTTTCCCGCTTTGTAGCGTTTCGGCGCGCCGCTTCCGCTGCGCCGCCACAGGAGCAGACGAACGCGGCTGTAGAGCTCGTCCAGGGTGAAGGGATGCAGAACGAAGTCGTCGAAGCCGCCCGAAGGTTCCAAGAGAGAAACGCGTTCGAAGGGAATGGCGATCAGCGCGAACGTGTCGTCGAAGTAAGCTTCTTCGCGCACGCCGCGGAGGACCTTGGCGGCGAGCTCGGGCTGGTCTTTGGCTTCGAAAACCAAAGCGAGCGGACGAGCCAAGAGGCCGCGCTCGCTCCAGAGGTCTGCGCCCTTGCGCGCTCCACCTTCGGCCGTTCCAGCCGTCGCGCCAGTCAGGAAGCGATGATGGAATTCGAGTTGAACGCCCGCGGCCGCTCCTAGCAGTGAGAGCCGCTCCGAATCTTCGAGTCGTCCGCCAATGATCGTGATGAGCATGTGTCCTCCTCATGCCCGCGCCCGAAGAGCTCCGGGGACGCTGATTGGCGCTGCCCAAAGCCGTTCGCGGCGTGGCAGCTGCAATTGGGTGTCTTAGCAACGCTGCCCACGCACGGCGCCGCAGCAACAAGGCAGCAGGCCGATCGTGGACATGAGCCAGCAATAGCCGATAGGTGCGTTGTCTGTCAAAATGAAAATAATTCTATTTAAATGGACTGGCGTCAGCGCCGAGTGAAGCTTCGATCTCGGCGACGTCGGCAGGCGGCGTGCGCGCTGATGCCAAGGGAGCAGTCAGCGCCCGCTCCAAGCTTGGATGACTGCGCGCTGCCCCACACTCGCTTCTCCTGTTCGAGGTCGCGCCGTCTTCGGGCGAGCGCTCGCGCGGCCGAGTCGTCGACGACTCGCTGTTCGTAGACGAGCGGCAATGCGCGGGACGACGGCGCCCGGCTTGTTGCCGGCGCGTGCGCAAGATGCCGGCCTGCGCGGAATCGGGCAGCCACGCTTCGAGCGGAACCACCGCGCAGACCGCGGGCTTTCTGTCGTGGTGCAGCGCGCAGCGTCCGTCGTCTGCGAGCGCCGGACAACGTTCGCGCTGGTCGTCGTACGCTTGGGTGGCGAGCTGGATCCATTCGCGACCAGAAGACACTGGATGCAGCACGCGCCGGAACAGTGCGTCGGTGTCTCTGGTTTGCGCTGCCGGCATACGGCGTACCGTGAGGCAGCCGATGAAACGCTGCTGATGCTGAAAAAGCTCCGGCAAGGCGGCTTGTGGGGGCGAATTACAGCACTTCCCGCACGCCGAGCAGTGAAACGAGAACTCGCTGTTCGTCACGGCTCGGCTCCGATCACGGCCTTCCGGGCGGCGTCGAATACGTAGCTGAAGCGCGCATTCTTCGGGTCGAGCTTTGCTGCACGTGCGAGCTCCGGCAAGGCTTCTCGGTAGCGCTTGCCGCGCACCAGCAAGAGGCCCAGCGCATGCGAGAGCTCGGCGCTGTCCGGCGCTCGCGCGAGCGCAGCCCGCAGCAGCGCTTCACCCTCCGCATCGCGCGCCTGCGCGCGGTAGAGATCCGCCAGATTGACGTAACTTGGCACGTACGCTGGTTCGATGCGAATCGCCGCGCGATACGCGGCCTCGGCTTGCTGCGCTTCCGCGCGAAGCACATGCAGAACGCCGAGGTTGTTCTGGGCTTCGGCGCGGTCAGCGTTCAATCTCTGGGTGGCGAGGTACTCCTCGAGAGCACGCTCGAAGGCCGGAGCCGCGCTCGCCGGAATCAGCCCGGGCTTTTGCGACGCCAGCACGCGCGCCGCCTCCACTCGCACGCCACGCACCGGGTCCGAGAGAAGCGGGAGGCCCAGCTCCACGATTTGCGCCGGCGTGCCCGCTTCCAGCGCGCTCGATGCCGCGCGGCGTATCAGAGCATCGCCGTCGCGGGCCGCGCTGGCGACCACGCGCAGAGTCGCCTCCGAGCCGAAAGCACGAAGCTCCGCCAGCGCCGTGGCCCGCACGATAGCGGGCAGCGCGGGGTTCGCAGCGAGCGTACGCAGCTCTTCACTCACGTCCGTGCCCGCGCGTGCTTGCGCGAACAGCTTCGCATGGCTCTGGAAGCCCTTGCGCACGGGGCCGAACCAAGCCTCGATGGCGCGCGCCGCCCACGCGGCATTTCGGTCCCGATGGCAATCGTTGCACGCGCTGCTGCTCTGCGTGTGCGGCGCAAGGTCCGGGCGCGGAACGCGAAAGCCGTGGTCGTGCCGCACGTCCACGCCCATGTACGTGCGGGCGGGCATGTGACACGAGACGCACAGCGCGCCCTGCGAGCGGCTCTGGTGATGGTGGTGCGCCGGCGAATCGAAGCGCTGTGCGTCATGGCACTGGTTGCACAGCGCATTGCCCGGAGCGCGTAGCGTGCCGGCGTGCGGCTCGTGGCAATCGCTGCACGTGACCCCAGCGGCCGCCATCTTGCTTTGCTGAAAGGAGCCGTACGTGAACACCTCGTCTTGCATGACGCCGTCGGCGGCGTAGTAGGGGGCCGTCAGGAGCTCCGGCGACACGTGGTCGAGCAACGGGCGGGCGGGTTCGAAGGGTTGCGCCAGCGTCTCACGGCGGCTGTGGCAGAAGGCGCAGGCTTCGACCTCCTTGGCGGTGGTGCGCGGTTTGCTGCGTGCCGCCGTCGCGGCCGGCCCGCGTGTCCAGCTCACGTCCTTGCGCTCGTCGAAGGACACCCCCAGGCCGCCGGGAGCGCCCGTCTTGGCGCGCGCCACGTGCTCGGCGCCACCGCCGTGACATGCCTCGCAGCCGACGCTGAGCTCGGACCAGGTGGTGTCGAAGCGGTCCGCGCTCGGGTCGTAGTTCTTTTCTACGTGCGTCGAGTGGCATTCGGCGCACATGTGGTTCCAGTTCTGAGCGGGCCGAGTCCAATGCAGTACGTCGTTCGCGTCGATCTCGTCGCTGCCGTACAGGTGATACCAGCGCTGTCCGCCGCTGGACTTGGCGCGGGTGTCCCAGGCAAGCGGCAGCGCCTGCAAGCGCCCCCCTGGGAGCTCGACCAGGTACTGCTGCAGCGGCTCGACC
>DATHEN010001298.1:0-4322 GCA_035318565.1 Polyangiaceae bacterium | reverse complement strand
TGAAGTGGACCCCGTTTTCTGGACCAGGGCTAAGGTGGAATCTGCTCCCTCAAAGGCAGGAGCAGAAAATGAAGAAAACGCGCACGAAGCACAGCGCTGAGTTCAAAGCCAAAGTGGCCTTGGCGGCGGTCCAGGAGCAGGAGACGGTGGCGGCAATTGCCCGCCGCTACAAGGTCCATCCCAACCAGATCTACAAGTGGAAGCAGGAGTTGCTGCAAAACATGGCTCGCGTCTTCGAGCCGAAGCCAGGCCCTACCGGCAGCAGCAGCGACGGCGCAGACCGGGAGACAGAGCTACTCCGCAAGATCGGGGAGCTCACTGTCGAGCGCGATTTTTTATCGAACGGGCTCGGACGCTTCCGATGAAGGACCGTCGAGCCATGGTCGAAGTGACGCCATCCATTCCGATGCGCCGACAGTGCGAACTACTCGGCGTTTGCCGGTCGAGCATCTACTACGACCCAGTTCCAACGAGTGCGGAGGAGCTGGCGCTCATGCGCCGCATCGATGAGATCCATTTGAAGATCCCGTTCTACGGCAGTCGCAAGATCGCCGACTGTCTCCGACGCGAAGGGCAGGAGGTGAACCGCAAGCACCTGCAGCGATTGATGCGTCTCATGGACATCGAAGGCATTGCGCCCAAGCCGAACACGAGCCGCCCTGCTCCCGAGCACCCAACCTATCCGTACCTGCTGCGAAACGTCAAAATCTGCCGAGTGGATCAGGTCTGGTGCGCAGATGTGACCTACATCCCGATGGCGCACGGCTTCGTCTATTTGGTGGCTATCATGGACTGGTATTCGAGGCGTGTCTTGGCCTGGAGGCTCTCGAACACGATGGATCCCGGCTTCTGCGTGGACGCGCTTCAGGAGGCCTTGTCGTGCTTCGGCAAGCCCGAGATATTCAACACGGACCAGGGAGCGCAATTCACCGCCGCGGCTTTCACGGACGTGCTCATCGAGCACGGGGTGAAGATCAGCATGGATGGCAAGGGCCGCTTCATCGACAACATTTTCGTGGAACGGCTCTGGCGCTCAGTCAAGTACGAGGAGGTTTATCTGCATGCGTACGACAGCGCTGCAGAAGCCCGCATGGGGATCAAACGGTACCTCGACTTCTACAATCTCGAACGTCCTCATCAAGCCTTGGGCTACCAGACTCCTGATGCGTTTCATCGAACGCTTCGACCGGCAGCTTGAGCTTGTCCACCGCCGCGCACAGCACGCTCACAAGTTACGAGTCTCCCCCCGCACCCCCCTCGGATCCCGACCTGGAAACGTGATCCCGATGATGGACGGTTGCAACGTCTTGGCGTAGGAAGACAGACGATGACGGACGAATGATTTCGTTGATTCACCACAGAGCAGACCACACCTTAGCTCTCCCCCATTTTGGTCCGAAGAATGGGGTCCACCTCACTCGTTCGTCCGATTCCTTCAGCCAGGCGTTCGCGAAGCATCTGCTAATCTGGAGAACGGCTGCTGGAAGTCACCACATCGGCGTCATTTAGCCGTGACCACTGGCGAACAGAATCGGCGGAGTGAGTCATCCGTCATGAATGCTCGCAACCGCCCCCGCCGCTGCCCGAATCCCCGCGAGCATGGCGGATTCGCCGCATGACAAGCTGTTCAAGGAAGCGTTCGGCAACGTGAAGAACGCCGCCGGGCAAATTCGGTGCATGGTGCCGCCATCGCTGGTCGAACACATCGACTTCGCCTCGCTCACGCCTGTGCCCGCCGATTTTCGAGATTCGGCGCTCAGGGACTCACAGAGTGACCTCCTGTTTTCGGTGCGTGTGGCAGGGCGTGAAGCGTTCGTCTACGTTCTGTTCGAACACAAGAGCTCGACGGATCGCTGGGTTCCCCTGCAGCTCCTCCGCTACATGGTTCGCATCTGGGAGCGCTGCCGCGCACACGCCTCGAATTTGGCGTATCTACCGCCCATCATTCCGCTTGTCGTGCACCATCAGGATTGCGGTTGGGCCGCTGGCACTTGTTTCGACGACTTGATCGATCCGGCTGTCCGCGACATCGCCGAATTTGCTCGTTTCACACCGCAATTCGAGTTCCTACTCGACGACGTCGGACGCGTCACGGACGAGGACATTCGCGCGCGCACGCTGAACGCATTCGGCATGTTGGCGCTCTTGTTCTTACGAGACGTCCGCGCCACCGAACGCTTTCTAATGCGTTTCCCGCTGTGGATTGACCTGTTCCGTAGTCTTCAGCGCGCTGAGAGCGGCCGAGATGCGCTGATGGTCCTCTTCAGGTATGTTTCCATGGTCGCCGACCAGCTCGGTTTGCAGCGGTTTCAGCAAGTCGTCCACAAGGTGTTACCCGAAGCCGAGGATAGCCTCATGACCATCGCCGAAGAAATGCGTCAACTGGGTCTGGAACAGGGCCTACACCAAGGCATGCAGCAAGGCCGGCAAGAGGGGCTTCAGCAGGGACTGCACCAAGGTCAGCGTGCGCTGTTGATAGAGCTGCTCCGAACGAAGTTCGGCAGTGTCGATGAGCAAGTCAGTCAGCGGCTCGACGAGGCGGACGAGTCCGCGCTCAAGCGTTTTGCCCAGCGCATTCTGACAGCCGCGACTGTCAGCGAAGTGTTCTCGAGCGAAGGTTGAATCAGCGCGCCGGGTGGAATCTCCAGTTTGCACCGTCGCTCGAAACGGTGCCGCCGTTTCGTCCTACGGTTCGACCGCCGCCGTCGCTCGATGGAGCCGCCGGATCGTCGCCACAGACGGCGCGCATTGCGGAAGAAGCGCGAGCTGCAGCAAGTGCGCGAGCATGCGGCGCGCCTTGCCGCTTACTGGCAGTAAACGCCGCGGCCCGCTCCTACGCAGCCGCCGAAGCACCCGGAGAAGTAGTGGATCTGACAACTCTGAGTGCAGCGCGGTACGCCGAACAAAAAGCCGCCCGTGAGGCAGGTCGCGGCGCCGATGTTCGCGCCGTCACACGTTTCGCCGTACTGCGGCTCGAGGACGCCGTTGCCGCAGTGCGAGCGATTGACGTCGCAGAGGGCGTCGTTCCCAAGCGTGCACGTCATACGATCGCACGGCACGAAGCCGCCCGTGTAGTAGTCCGCAGGGCGGCCCTGGGTGAGCGCATACCGCTGGCAGGGCATGTCGCCGTCGCACGTCTCGTAGGGCGCTTGAATGGTCCCGTCGCCGCAGATCCCTGCACGCGGGATGCACTGGCGCGCGTCGTACGCGCAAGTCGACGTGCAGCGCAGCGGGCCCGTCGCGTTCGGGTCGCCGCCGGAGACGCTTTGACACGTCTCTCCGCCGAAATCCTGCGCGTCGCAGTCCTCGAACTCGTCCTTGCGGCCGTTGCCGCACGTGGCCGGTTTGCAGGCGCTGGTATCCAGTCCGCAGTAGCGTGGATCGCACGTCACGTTTCCGACGTCGCTACCGCCGCAGGTGACGCCGCCCACGTTGCTGCCCTCGCATGTCTCGTGGCCCTCGATCTGCCCGTCGCCGCAAATGGGCAGCGTGCAGCCGCGCGTATCGAAGGTGCAGGTGTTCGGGTCGCAGCGGATTGTGCCGCGTTTCCCACCACCTAGCACCATTTCACACGTGGCACCGCCCAGGATGGTTCCGTCGCACTGCTCCATTCCCGAAACGACGCCGTCTCCGCACACTGGCCGCGTGACGCCAGCGTCCGTGCCGCCGGTTCCACCTCCCGGCAGAGGGCCGCAGCTTTGTGTCGGTGCCGCGCCGAGTGCGCAGAGCGCGAGCGCGCCGGCTCCGACCAAGAGGAGGCGCGGCAGGCGTGACGAAGAAGTGGACTTCAGTGGCTGCATTCTGCGCGCTTTCTTGTGCCGCTACACGACCGGACGATTGGGGATGAGTGAGCGGTGATTACGCCCTTCGCGGGCCGTGCGCTACTGGCAATAAACTCCGCGGCCTGCTGCAACGCAGCCGCCGGTGCAGCCGGAGAAATAGTGGATCTGACAAGTTGGCGTGCAGCGCGGTACGCCGAACAGAAAGCCTCCCGCGAGGCAGGTGGCGAGGCCGATGTTCGCACCGTCACACGTTTCGCCGTACAGCGGCTCGATGATTCCGTTCCCGCAGTGCGACTGATTGACCTCGCAATACTGAGCGACGGCGCCGCCGTCCCCCCTGCAGGTCATTCGATCGCAAGGCACGAACCCGCCGCGGTAGTAATCGGCCGGGCGACCCTCGCGCAAGGCAAACTCCTGGCAGGGCCTATCACCATCGCACGTTTCGTAGGGCTCTTGGATAATGCCGTCGCCGCAAGATCCAGGACGCTCAATGCAGAAGCGCCCGTCGTATTTGCAATTGGCGGTGCAGCGCAGCGTTCC
>DATHEN010001297.1:0-4775 GCA_035318565.1 Polyangiaceae bacterium | reverse complement strand
TTGCTGGGGCGTCCTCGGGGTCGTCGCGCTGCTGGGCCAAGCGATTTGGCGCATGCTGCCGCTCGCCCTGGAGCCGATCCGCAAGCATCAGCTCGGAGGGTTTCACATCGGCGTGTACGTGGCGTGGGTGGCGTTCAGCGTCTACGCCGAGGGCTACCGGGCTTTTCAGCTACGCTTCTCGCCGCGCGTGGTGGCGCGCGCACTGCACCTCGCCAAAAACCCGCGGCCGCTGCACGTGCTGCTGGCGCCGGCCTTCTGCATGGGTCTGCTCCACGCCACTCGCCGCCGTTTGATTGTGGCCTGGGTCAGTGTCATCGCGATCGTGAGCGTGGTGATCGTGGTGCGTGGCGTCCCGCAACCCTGGCGTGGCATCATCGACGGCGGCGTCGTCGTCGCGCTGGTTTGGGGCGTGGCCTCGATTCTGTATTTCTTGGGTCGAGTACTCGCTGGCGGCACGTTCGAGTATCCGAGCGACGTGCCCGCTGCGGCCAACGGAGCGGGCGTTGAAGCGGCTTAGTGTGGTGATCTATTCACCACACTTTTCTTGTTCCTGACGTGTCGTGTCTCCGCTCGTAGCGCCCGGTTTCTGTAGCGATTTGCGGAGACACGACACTAGCGCGCTTCGACGCTGAGCGCTCAGTAGCCGAAGTCGGGCGCGGCCGCGGGCTTTGCCGCGGGCTTGGCAGCCGGCTTTGCCGCTGGCTTTGCCGCTGGCTGTTTATGCGCGAGTGTCGCGGGCTTGCTCGGCGGCTTGGGCGGCGCCGAACGGGGAGTTCGGACGGGAGGAGCTTTTTGCGCGACCACTGTCTTGGTCTCTTCCGCTTTCTCTTCGACCTTCGTCGGCGCTGGCGCGGCCTGCTTGGGTTCCGCCTTCGGCTCCGCAGCGGGCGCTACGGGCGCAGGCGCGGCAGGCGGCTTGGCCGGTTCGGGCGCTGCATGCTCCGGGGCCGCAACCGGCAAGTGGCTGGCAGCCGCAGCGGGTGTTTCGTCGCCGCCGGCGAGCTTCATGGCCGCGAATGCACCGCCGCCGAGGATCATCAATGCACCCACGGCCGCGGCCGCAATCACACCGCCGTGATTCTTCTTCTTGATTATTGCGACGTCGGCTTGCGAGGTTGCCCACGAACCTGCCGTGCCACCTGCCATTGCACCCGACATCGCACCCGTTTGCGAGCTCGTCGAAACGGCTTGAACGACGGGCGGGGCCGCCGGCAGCACTGCAGGCGCGGTCTGGCCGGGAACGACGTTGTTGTTTTGAGCCGGCGGAGGAACCGTCACGCCGCGACCCGTTTGCAGCCAGGCGTCGAGCGCGTCGGCGAACTCCGTCGTGCTCTGGAAGCGGTGGCGCACGTCGCGCGACATGCCTTTGGAGATCAAGCTGCAGAACGCCGGATCGAGGTCCGGAACGACCGTCTGGGGCGGAGGCGAATCCGACAGCACGATCTTGAACATCAATTGGTTGAAGGTGCTGGCGTCGAACGGCACCCGCCCGGTCACCGCCTCGTAGAACATCACGGCCACCGAATACACGTCGCTGCGCGCGTCGGCGTCACTGCTGCCGCTCGCCTGCTCGGGCGACATGTAATAGGGCGTGCCCATGACCGCGCCCGTGCGGGTCATCTTCATGCCGTCCCCGCTGAGCGGTTGAAACTTCGAGATGCCGAAGTCGATGATCTTCACGAAATCGCGCTTGCCGGCCTTTTCTCTCAGGATGAACACGTTGTCCGGCTTCAGATCGCGGTGAATGATGCCGGCGGCGTGGGCAGCGCCGAGGCCCGCGAGCATTTGCTTGCCGAGCGGAGCCAGAGCGTGGGGAGTGAGCCGGCCCATGCGCTTGATGCGCCCGCTCAGAGTTTCTCCCTCCAGGTACTCCATGACCATGAAGTGGTCGCCGTTGGCCAGGCTGCCCATGTCGAGCACTTCCAAGATGTGATCGTTGCCGATGCGACCGGCAGCCTGCGCTTCGCGCTCGAAGCGCTGCGTGACCTCGGCGTTCCCGGTGAAGGCCACGTGCAGCACCTTGATCGCGACCTTGCGCCGAATGCGGACGTTCTCGCCTTCGTACACGGCGCCCATACCGCCTTCGCCGATCAGATTGACGATACGGTACTTGCCCTCGACCAACTCGCCCGGCTCTAACGACATCGCAATACTCCACTCAAATAATAACAGCCCTGCATCCGAAACACCCGAACCGTTTTGTATGTACGGCCGAGCTCGGCGCAGGATTCATCCCGCGCAGTTACACGCACACGAATTTGCGGCACGGCGGCGCGGAGCGCCTGTACACGGGTGTGTGCGGCTGTGGTCCCGAGCGGCTCAATAGCCGAAGTCGAGATCGCGCTTCTTTTCCGGCGCCGGGGCCGGCGCTTTCGCGCTCGCCGCAGCAGGCGCCTTGCGCTGTGCGGTAACCTTCCGCGCGGGAAGCGGAGCCGCCGCTGCACGCTTGGCGGCAACCGGCGCACGCTTCGCTTCCACCGGTGCTGGAGTTTCGATGGCTGGCTCCGCGGCTGGGCTGGCCTTGTCCGGAGCGGGCGCTGCAGCCGCGCTGGCAGGGGTAGCGGCGGCGACCGGAGGCGACACTGCTTGCGGTGGCGACGCTGCAGGCTTGGCGACACTCGCCGAACCTTTCGCCTGCTCTTCGCTTCCTCCCGAGAGCAGCAGTGCGGCAAGGACACTACCCGTGACGCCGAATGCTAGCGCGCCAGCGATTAGCGCAGCGCGCTTGCGGTTCACGGCCTTCGGCAGTCCGTAGCCGGTGGATGAGGCCCGATCTGGACTCGACACCTGCAGGGGCACGGCAGCTGCTGGAGGCTGCATTTGCGCCGTTGCCTGCAGCTGGGGACCCGGCGGGAGCGCTCCCGGACCCGCCCAATGCGCAGGCAGATTCGGCGGAGCATCGAGCATGAACGTCTTGGTGGTTTGCCACTGCCGCAGCGCTTCCGAAAGCTCCTCGGCCGTCTGAAAACGAAACGCGGCGTCACGCGCCATCGCCTTGTTGATGAGCGCAGCGAAGGCGGCGTCGACGTCGGGAGCCAGATCCGAAATCTTCGGCGGCTCGGCCAGGACGATCTTGAACAGGAGCTCGTTGAAGGTGTTCGCGTCGAAGGGAACACGACCGGTGACACACTCGAACAGAATCACGCCCACGGCGTACAAGTCGCTGCGCGCATCGGCGTCTCGGCTACCGCTCGCCTGTTCGGGCGCCATGTAATAAGGCGTGCCAAGCACCGATCCCGTGCTCGTCATGCTCATGTCGCCGCCAAGCTGACTGAATTTCGAGATCCCGAAATCGATGATCTTCACGTAGTCGCGCTGACCGGCCTTTTCCTTGAGAATGAAGACATTGTCCGGTTTCAGATCGCGGTGAATGATACCCGCGCGGTGCGCGGCTCCGAGCCCGGAAAGGAGTTGCAGTCCGAGCGGAGCAACTTGCGCCGGCGGCAGCCGTACCAGACGCGCGACGCGAGCGCCGAGGGTCTCGCCGTCCAGGTACTCGAGCACCATGTAGCGTTCGCCGCTGGCGATCGATCCCAGATCGATCACTTCGAGGATGTGATCGTTGCCGATGCGGCCCGCGGCTTGGGCTTCGCGTTCGAAACGTTGCACGGTGCCCGCTTGCAGCGCCGCGTACGCGTGCATCACCTTGATGGCAACGCGCCGGCGAATCACCGTGTGCTCGCCCTCGTACACGGCGCCCATGCCACCCTCGCCGATGAGCCGCACGACGCGGTACTTCGAATCGAGCAGCTGGCCGACTTCGAGGCTCATGCGAAGCTATGGTTATAGCCTGCCGGCGTACTCGCGGCAGTGGATATCGGCTCTAGATATGAATTGCTCGGCCGTCCACCGCCAGCGCCGCTTCTTTCACGACTTCGGCGAGCGTGGGGTGAGCGTGCGATGAGCGTGCGATGTCTTCGCTGCTGGCTCCGAATTCCATGGCCACCGCGGCTTCGGCGATCAGGTCGCCGGCGCGAGGACCCAGGATGTGTACCCCGAGAACTCGGTCCGTCTGCGCGTCCGCGAGGATCTTGACTCGTCCCTCGGTGTGCCCGAGCGCTTTGGCGCGGGCGTTGGCCATGAACGGGAAGCTGCCTTTCCGATACTGGACCCCGAGCTGCTTCAGCTCGTCTTCGGTCTTGCCCACGCTGGCGATTTCCGGGTTCGTGTACACGACGCCCGGAATGGCGTCGTAGTTCACGTGACCGTAGCCCGTGACGATGTGCTCCATGCAAGCGATGCCTTCTTCTTCGGCTTTGTGCGCCAACATGGGACCCGCGATCACGTCGCCGATGGCGTACACGCCGCCCGCCGACGTTCGAAAGTGCTGGTCCACCTTGATCCGCCCGCGCTCGTCCGTTTCGATGCCGAGGGTCTCGAGACCGAGACCGTCCGTGTTCGGTATGCGGCCGACCGCGAGCAGTACGCGATCACAGGTGATGGGCTCGGCATCTGCAATCTCGACGCGGCAGGCCTGGCCCTCGACGCGCGCTCCGCTGACGCGCGCTCCCAGCCGAAACACGATGCCCTGCTTTTCGAAAATGCGACGCGCCTCGCTCGCAATCTCGCTATCCATGCCCGGCAGGATGCGATCGAGATACTCGACGACCGTGACCTTCGAGCCGAGCCGCGCCCACACCGAGCCGAGCTCGAGACCGATGTAACCCGCACCGATCACCAGCAGATGCCCGGGTACTTCCGGATAGCCGAGCGCTTCGGTGCTGGTTCCGATGCGATCGCCATCGAGCTCGACACCCTTCAGGGGAGTGACCTTG
>DATHEN010001296.1:0-5282 GCA_035318565.1 Polyangiaceae bacterium | reverse complement strand
GCCGCCGCAGACACGCACGAAACTCGGGGGCGGGCGCAATCAGGCACATTCGTTCGGCTACGGCAATCGCCAGTGCCTCGCCTTTACTGTGCGCGATCCTCTCGTACGCGGCGTCCACGGCAAGCCCCTCCTCACAGAGTAAGGCTGCCACGAGACTCACGCTGCGGCTCATGCCCGCCGCGCAGTGAATCAGCACGTTGCCTCGCTTCATACCCCGGCGCACGAACGGCATCGCGACCTGCAGAGCCAGCTCGAATTCACTTTCGCCGTTGCCGCCGTCCAGTATCGGCAGCTGCAGCCACTCCGTGTCCTCGCTCTCGGGCTCGTCCGGGCAGGTCTCTAGCAAGGTGTGCAGCGCACACAGCGACACGACTCCTGCGAACGGTGCCAGCTCACCCTCCGGCAATACCGGATGCAGCGCCCCCTCGAGTGCGAGAGCTCCCGAGCGGTAGTCGCCCAAGTACAATCGCTCTCGAATCAACCACATGAGTTTTCATGTCCCGTCGCGATCCGCCGCGACGCCCCGAAGGTCTCAGCTCAGTCCCCGCTCGAGTCCTACGGCTGCTTCTTGTACTTGGTGCGCGACTTGGCTTTCGCCGCGTCGTCGCTCTTTTCGTCGGACGCTGCAGCACCTGCGTCGTCCGCTTTGGAAGGGCTCTTCTCTTTTTCATCCGCGGTGCCCGCGCTGCTGGAGCTACTCGAACCTTCACCCTCGCTGCCACTCGCCGGCGCCGGCTTGTCCGAGTCTTCCAGGCTGGTATCGCCGGCGCTGTCGTCGCCGAACAGACCCTCTTCCTGCATGGGTTGAACGACCGGAGCAACGGGCGGGATAGCGGGCTTATCCGAGCCGCACGCAAATAGGATTAACGCGGCCGCGCCCACCCAAGCGAACTTCACGCAAACTGGCTTCATGCGCAGAGAGGCTAGGTGCCAAGCCGGCGAGGGGTCAAGTCTGCTTCAAGGTTTGGGGTCGGTGCTCGTGGTGGCTGCTGTTTTGCCCTCGCCGTCTCGCTGACCTCGCGGGTCCGCTTTGCCCTCGCGGTCGCGCCAGAATGGCATGCCGTCACGTTCCGTCCAACCGTACTCGCCGTATTTGCCCGGCTCGCGCCATTCCTGTGAGGGGCCGCCGCGATTGCTCGGTTCTCCGGGCTCATTTCGCTCGACGTCCGGGCCCTGCGTCATGACGAGCAGCTCGTCGGCGACGTACTCCGGATGCGGATCGTCCTCCGTGCGTGTCTCGTCGGGTTTCATGTCGCCGGTACCGACACGGATGATCTGCGTGGTGGGCGGGTAAGTGTCGTTCCAGCGCTCGCGCAGCGCGTGTTCCCCCTCGCGCACGATGCGGTAGCGGTGAATGCGGAAGCCCGCAATGCCGCGCTGTCCGAGTACCCGAACGCCGTTCGGTAGGTCTTTGTCAGGCCGCTCGAGCTCGTCGTACGGGATAGCCTGATCGATCTTCCGTATCAGCGTTACGGTGCGAGTGCGCCGCGGCCCGAGGATCTCCGCGCGCACCACGCCATTGCGCACGACTTGATGTAGCACCACCGGGAACCCATAGGCGTTTCGCAATCGGAAGTTGATGGTCGGATAGACCACCGTCGCATCGAGACCCATCTTGATGTACGAGCTCGGGCGCGTGTGCGGGTAGCGCTCCGCGATTCGAAGACCGGCGAAGAACGCCGCTCCGTGCAATGTTCCCGAGATTTGACAGGTGCCACCGCCGATGCCGTCCACGAGCTCGCCCTCGGCAATCACGGGCGCCACTTTGTAACCGTTGGCTTCGTCGCGCGGGCCGACCACCTCGTTGAAGTCGAAGGTCTCACCGGGGAGCAGCACGTAGCCATCGAGCTTGGAGGCGGCGAGGCGCAAGTTGAACGTGCGCGCTTGATAGCGCATCGACCGGTTGTAGTTCGTTTCGAAGTAGCCGAGCACTTCGTCGAAGGCCACGTTGCCGAGCTCGCTGGCCACGCGCTTCGGTTTTCTGAACTCGAAAATCAGCTCCGCCTTGCGCTCTCCATGTTCCAGCGCCCGCTCGATGGCTGTGAGCGTGCCGTCCACGTCGAGCAAGCGGCCATTGACCTCGGGCAGGAGCTTGCGTTTTTCCAGGTCGAGGCGCGCATCCACGGGCAAGCGATCGAGCTCGTCTTTCAAGAGTAAGAGCTCGCTCAGGGCGCGCTCGCGGTTGAGCACCACGGGTACCGGCAGCTCGAGCTGCGCCTGGCCACCGTTCTCGTGCCAGGTGCGGTACAGGGGGCTCGTGCGGTCGCGCGCGTCCCGCACGAGCTGCGCCAAGCGCACGCGGTCGATCTCGCCGCCCAGCCGGCCGACGTAGTAGTCGCGCCGCTTGCCGTCGGGCAACGCGAGCGCGATCGAACCCGCTGCGTAGCGTCGCACCCGCACCAGTGCCTTGTTGCCGGCTGCTTCGTCGAGCGGCAGCGCTTCGCCGAGCAGCCGCACTTCGGGCAAGCGTGATGTCTCTTCGCCGGCGTGGGGTGCGCGCGGCACGAGCCAAAAGCCCAGCACGAGCCCGAGCACGACAGCGGCGGCCACGATGGCCTTGCTTTTGTGCGCGCGCAGATACTGGACGACGAGGTTCATGGGGAAGCGGGCCGGCCGCATGTTTAGTCGTAACGTCGGAAATGTCACGCTCGCTCGGACGCAGAGCTTCCTGCAGCGCGGTGAATTTCGGGCTAATACTGCGCTCTCGCCATGCTGCCCGAGACCGTCACCCAGAAGCTTCAAGGCTTGGCGCCAGGCCCCGGCTGTTACTTGTTCAAGGACCGGCACGGGGAAGTGCTCTACGTGGGCAAGGCCAAGAGCCTGCGCGCGCGGGTGCGCAGCTACTTCCAGGACAGCAGCGGGGACTCGCGCGCCTTCATTCCGTTCTTGCGCAAATCCGTCGGGGATCTGGAGACGATCGTCACGGCGACGGAAAAGGAAGCAGCGATCCTCGAAAACAGTCTGATCAAGGAATACAAGCCGCGCTTCAACGTCAAGCTGCGCGACGACAAAGAGTACCTGAACTTGCGGCTATCGAGCGAGCATGCGTGGCCGCGGCTCGAGCTCGTGCGCCGGCCGGAGGCGGACAAGGCGCGCTACTTCGGGCCGTACCACTCCGCAACGGCGGCGCGCCGCACGCTGCACCTGGTGGAAAAGCACTTCCAGCTGCGCACTTGCTCCGATCGCGAGCTCGAGATGCGCAAGCGGCCGTGCTTGCAGTATCAAATCAAGCGCTGCCCGGCGCCGTGCGTGTACGACGTGGATCACGCGTACTACGCGCAACAGGTGCGCGCCGTGTCTCTCTTTCTGGATGGGCGCCACGACGAGCTCAGCGCGGAGCTCGAGACGCGGATGAGGGACGCCAGCCGCAAGCTCGAGTTCGAGCTCGCCGCGATTTACCGCGATCAACTCGGCGCGGTGCATTCGGTCCGCGAGCAGCAGCGGGTGGTGGTGGTGTCCGATCTGGATCAGGACGTGGTCGGCCTGTATCGCGAGGGCGACCTCGTGGAAATTTCGGCGCTGTACGTACGCTCGGGAAGAGTGGTGGAGGCAACCAGCTTTTCCAACCCGCGCGTGGAAGTCCCGGACGATGAAGTGGTGGCCGCTTTTCTGCGTGAACACTACGGCGACAGCGGGCCCGGGGACGCGCTCATTCCCGATGAAATCCTGATGCCCATGCTCCCCGAAGGCGCGGATGGCGTGGCCGAGTGGCTCACGGAAAAGCGTCAGATCGCTCTCAAAGAGACCAAACCGCGGGCGCGCTGCGAGCTCATTGCTCCGGTTCGGGGTAGCAAACGCAAGCTCCTCGACTTGGCCATCGAGAACGCGCGCCACGCCTTTCTCGAGAAACGCCGCGCGGCCGAAGACATCGACGAACGGCTCGCGCGAGTACAACAGAAATTGCGGCTGCCCACCTTACCGCGGCGCATCGAGTGCTGCGACATCAGCCACCTGGGCGGAATGGACACGGTGGGCTCCGTGGTAGCGCTCGAAAATGGCACGCCGTACAAGAAGCGCTACCGCACCTATAACGTGCGAGGGGTAGGCGAGGGCGACGACTACGCGGCCATGTACCAGGTCCTGGCGCGCCGTTTTCGCCGCGGCAAGGACGCGCAGGAGCGCGCTCGGACTGCGAGCGGCGTCAGCCCGGCAGACCTGACGACGAGCGAAGAAACGCCGCTGCCGAGCCATGCGGAAACCACGCTTGCGCTGGCAGTGACCGAGACGCCGCTGCCCGACGACGCGGGCGACTGGGAGCTGCCCGATCTGTTCGTGGTGGACGGCGGGCGGGGTCAGCTCGCGATCGCGCTCACCGCAGCCCGCGATCTCGGCCTCCACGATCTGTGCGTGGTCGGTCTCGCCAAAGAGCGTGAAACGGCGATCGGAGACAAGCTCGTCGATCGCGTCTATCTGCCGAATCAGAAAAATCCCATTCCGCTCCGCCCCAATAGTCCCGAGCTGTTCATCCTGGCGCGCGCAAGGGACGAGGCGCACCGCTTCGCGAACCGCGGTCGCAAGAAGGTCGGTAAGCGCCGGCGCATCGCTTCGGAGCTCGAAGCGATCCCCGGTGTAGGTCCAAAGACGCGCAAGGCGCTGCTCACCACCCTGGGATCGCTGCAAGGCATTCGGGAAGCCAGTGACGAGCAGATCCTGGCGGTGCCCGGCGTGACCAAGCGGCAGCTCGCCGCGCTGCGCAGCTGGTTCGCCGTGACCGATGCCATGAAAAATGCGCCCGCTGAGGGCTAGGGCCGTGGCTCACACGTGCGTTCCGGATTTCCATGGCCCTCAACCCCTTGCTGAGAAGGAAGAGCTGCTCATTGGGAAGGGGGTTGCCGGCTCGCCACACTGATGGGTGGCGAGCTCCGAAGCGTTGCCCTGACAACGTGGTCGCTCAGCCAGCATGGACTGCCATCGCGAAGTGCATGACGCCGTCGAATCCGCTTGACCGACTCAGCGACAACGTCTGCGTCGTTTCGACGACAGCAATGCAATTGCCTCCGCGCTCTCACGAGAACGCGCCCTCGTAGGCGATCGATGCGCAGGGCGATTTCGATCGCGACGTGAAGCCCGAAACACGAGCTGAGCGCCGCCAGTGGCGGACAAAAAGCCCGTGATATGCGGGAGACATGGCATCACCTGCGTCTCTTTCGAGTCCCGAGCTGCTCCTGCAACTGCCGGCAATGCTCACGCGCGAACGAGCCGCCAGTGCCGACGTGATCGAGTTCCTGATCGAGATCGAGCGCCGTGACTTGTTTCTCGAGCAAGCGTGCTCGTCGCTCTAC
>DATHEN010001295.1:0-9946 GCA_035318565.1 Polyangiaceae bacterium | reverse complement strand
AGCCAGCGCCACGACGCTTGCCAAGAGCCAGGTGAACGAGGGCCTGTTTGCGGGCTTCTCGGCACGCACCGGCGGGAGCGAACGCGGGCGGCTCGCCGCTGCGGCGCCGGGATCTGCGCGGCGCGTGTCGCTGGCCGCGAGCTCGTCGGGGAAGGGGGCCTCGAGCAGATCCGCTTCGATGTCGGTGCCCGCGTCCGCCTTCAGTCGCGCGAGGATCTCGGTCGTTTGCGTGTCCCAGGCTTCGTCGGAGCGCGAAGGTCCCTGCATGCTGCGGAGCAGAGCCGTGATGCGCTCGTCCAGCGCGGGCTTCGGATCGCGCGTGGTCATGAGTTCCGGTCCATGCGGCCGAAGCCGCGTGCTTCGAGGAATAGACGCAAACGCTTGCGCGCTTCATGGACGCGCCAGGCCACGGTTCCTTCCGGACAGGCGAGCACGTGTGCGGCTTCGGCGTGACTCAGGCCATCCACCGTGATGAGCACCAACGTCGTGCGCAGCGTTTCACTCAGGTCATCCAGGCCATCGCACAGCACGAGCGCAAGCTCGCGGTCCGCGCTGTGGCTCGCTGGATCGGTCACGGCGCTCGGCGCATCCAAGAGCAGCCCTTCGATTCGCGGATCGTCCAGGGTGGCGCTCTGGCGGCGCGCCTTGCGCGCGCGGATGCGGTTCAGCGACAAGTTGACGGCGATGCGATACATCCACGTAAACGGCTCACTGCGTCCGTCGAAGCGATCCAATGCTCCGTAGGCGCGCACGAACGTGTCTTGAGTCACGTCTTCCGCCTCCGCAGCGTCTCGCAGTAGATGGACCGCGAGTCGGTAGATGCGCTTCTGATAGCGCCGTACGAGTGAGCCGAAGGCCTCCGCGTCGCCGGCGCGGGCCGCGTCCACCAGTTCGCGATCGCTGTTTTGGGGCATTGCAGCGTGCGCACGTTGGGCAAAACCCGAGCGTCCCTCGCGTGACCCAAGCGCCAAATCGAACCATAGTTGAACACTACCCAATTGGACAAACTGCGCGCGTTTGCCTTGGGTGCCGGAGCGTGAATCCAAATGCTCGAACTCACTCGAGAAAATCCATGACGGGGCACGAGCCCCTGGCCTATTTCGCAGCCGGCGCGGGCCGCGTTCCAGTTCGGGTGAAACTGGCTCCGAGCTCCGCGAGTACATTAAGTACCTCGGCTTAGTGCATTCCGGATTTCCGGCGCCCCAACAGGCTGAGGGTGCCAGAAATCCTCGGCACGCACAGGTTTAGCCTCGGTTCTGGATTATTACTGACTAGTCAGGCCGGACCCGGGGCAGAGCGGGTGAGGCCCACGCGAGCATGCAAGACAAGCTGACCCCCGACGACGCGTCCGCCCCGGTTTCGCAAAACGGAGGCCCTCGAGCCAGCCGGCGTTCGCCTGCCAGAGCAGCGAACGACGCGTCCGAGCCGGCGCGCGAGCCGAGCGCCGACCCGGTTCTGCAGCGCAAGAACGTCGCCGACGTCGTACGCGATCTCGAGAGTGAGCTGCGCGCTCAGGGTGCTCGTCGCTGGCTGCGCCGCGGGATCGTGCTGGCCGTCATCGCCGCGCTCGTCGTGGGTGTGTGGGCTTACCAGCGTGTCACGGCGCCCGCGCCACCTCCGCGCTTCGTTACCGAGGCGGTGGAGCGCCGTGACGTGCTGCAGCAGGTTCAATCCACGGGGGTGGTCAAGCCGCTCACGGAAGTCCAAGTCGGCGCACAGGTATCGGGGCGCGTGGTAAGCGTCCTCGCTGACTTCAACAGCGTCGTGAAGAAGGGCGATTTGCTGGCGGAGATCGATCCCAGCCTGTTCGGCGCGCAAGTGAATCAATCGGGCGCTCAGCTCCAGGCGGCCGAAGCGAGCTTGCGGCGCGCCGAGGCCCGGCTCGCCACCACTCGGACGACGCTGGTGCGCTCGCGAAGTTTGCAAGCCGAGCGCGTGGCCTCGAAGGCAGAAGTCGATCAGGCAGAGGGAGAGCACGATGTGGCCGCGGCAGACGTGGGCTCGGCCAAGGCCCAGATCGCTCAGCTGCGCGCCCAGCTCAGCAGCGCCAAAACCACGCTCGCGTACACGCGCATCTATTCTCCGATCGATGGCGTCGTCATCAATCGCGCGATCGAGCCGGGACAGACGGTAGCGTCGAGCTTTTCGGCGCCGGTTCTGTTCGTGATCGCGCAAGATCTGTCGCAGATGCAAGTGCTGGCGGACATCGACGAAGCGGACGTCGGGCAGCTGCGCGAAGGTATGAGCGCGGACGTGGTGGTGGATGCGTTTCCCGGACAGAAGTTTGCGGGCAAGGTCACGCAGGTGCGCTACAGCCCGAACACGATCCAGGGCGTGGTCACCTATTCTGCCGTGATCGACGTTCAGAATCTGGAGCTGAAGCTGAGACCGGGTATGACGGCGACCGTGACGATCCGCACGAACCAGGTGCTGAACGTGCTCGCGGTGCGCAACTCGGCGCTGCGCTTCAGGCCGCTGCCGGAGCAGGGGCCCGACGGCAAGCCCGTCAAGACCAAGGCCCCGAAGCCACTCGCGCACAAACAGGGGCGTGTTTACGTCGCGCGCGGTGCGCAAGGTCAGGAGCAAGCCGAAGAGCGTGTGGTTGCCGTGGGCATCACGGACGGCATCTGGACTCAGCTGGTCGGTAGCGAGCTGAAGCAAGGTGCGGAAGTCATCACAGAGCAGCGCGGCACCGAGGCCAAGCGAGGTTTTCGCATTTTCTGAGAGGCGGGACACGGGCGCCGGAAGATGGCGGATCTCATCGAGTTGCAGAATGTGTCCAAGCAGTACGTGAGCGGCCCAGAGGTCGTGCACGCACTCGTAGACTTGGATTTGCGCGTCGCCATCGGCGAGTTCGTGGCGATCGTGGGCGCGAGCGGCTCGGGTAAGAGCACGCTCATGAACATTCTGGGCTGCCTCGATCGCCCGAGCCGCGGCAGCTATCACCTGGCCGGCGTGGATGTCAGCAATCGCTCTGCGGATGCGCGAGCCATCGTGCGCAATCGGCTGATCGGTTTCGTGTTTCAAGGCTTCAATTTGCTGCCGCGCACCACCGCGCTCGAAAACGTGGAGCTGCCGCTGATCTATCGCGGAGTCGGAGCACGTGAGCGCCGCCGGCGCGCGATCCGCGCGCTCACACAGGTCGGCCTGGCCGATCGCATACGGCACACGCCCACGCAGCTTTCGGGCGGACAGCAGCAGCGCGTGGCCATCGCCCGCGCGCTGGTGACGGAACCGCCCCTGCTCTTGGCGGACGAGCCCACGGGCAATCTCGATACACGCACGAGCTTCGAGGTGCTCGCGCTGTTGCAGAGCCTGGTGCGCGAGCTGGGCCTCACGATTGCGTTGGTCACGCACGAAAGCGACGTGGCCGAATGTGCGGGTCGGGTGATCACCATGCGCGATGGACGCGTGGAGAGCGACCACGTGCAGCGCACGCCCCGTGACGCGGCGGCGTCGCTGGAGGAGCTCGCCGCGGCACCGGCTGGTACGGCCGAATGAGCGCGTTCACGAGCGCCTTGCGCATCGCGCTCGCGGCGCTCACCCGCTCGAAGGGCCGCTCTCTGCTCACCGGACTCGGCATTCTGATCGGCATCGCCGCGGTCGTGGTCGTCACCGCGCTCGGCACCGGCGCGCGCGAGCGTGTTGGCAGCCAGATCGAGAGCCTTGGATCGAATCTCTTGTTCGTGTTCGGTCAGGGCTCTCAGCGCAGCGGGGTGCGCATCCGCGCCGGCTCGAACTTCGGCCTCAGTGAGGAAGACGCCGAGGCGATCCGGCGCGAAGCCAGCGCCGTCAACAAGGTGGCGGTTTACGCCGAAGTGAAGCCGCAAGTCTCGAGCGAATATGGCAACGCCAAGATCGCTGTCGTCGGCATCGATCGCGACTACTTCGACGTGCGCAACTATCGGATCGCGGAAGGCCGCGCCTTTACGGCCAACGAAGAACGCTTCAAGTCCAAGGTTTGCTTGATCGGCCTCACGGCCCAGCAGAAACTCTTCGGCAATAGCGATCCGATCGGGCGCTACGTGCGCATCGGTAAGTATCCGTTTCGCGTGATCGGCACGCTCGAATCGAAGGGCCAGTCCCAGTTCGAGGACCAGGACGATCGCATCATCATGCCGATCGGCAGCTGGCGAGCGCGGGTGGTGCCGACCCTGGGTAACCGGGTGCAGCTGATCATGGTCACGGCGAAGAGTGCCGCGCACATTCCCGAGGCGGAGCGGCAGATCGACGCGATCTTGCGACAGCTTCACGACATTGCGGACGGCGATCCCGCGGACTTTCAGGTTCGCACCCAGGACGAGTTCAGGAAGAGCCAGGAAGCCATCCTTGGCATCCTCACGGCGCTGTTCATGGCGGTGGCCGGCATCGCTCTGCTCGTGGGCGGGGTCGGCGTCATGAACATCATGCTGGTGAGCGTGACCGAGCGCACCCGCGAGATCGGCATTCGCATGGCGATCGGCGCCAAGCGCCGCGACATCCAGCTGCAGTTCTTGATCGAAGCCGTGCTGCTCACGCTGTTCGGCGGGTTGTCCGGCATCGCCGTCGCGGTCGGCGTGATCGCAGTTCTGACGCACACTCTGGAGTGGACCATGCGCTTGAGCTTCGAGGCCGTGACGGCGGCCATCGCCATGAGCCTGGCGGTGGGTACCGTGTTCGGCTTTCTGCCGGCTCAGCGCGCGGCCGCGCTCGATCCGATCGAGGCGCTGCGCCATGAGTAGGATCGCGTCTTTCGTCTGGGTCGCGCTGTCGCTGGCCTTTGGCGCACTGCGACGCAACCTGCTGCGCGCGCTCTTGACTGCGTTCGGGATTCTGATCGGCGTCGCCGCCGTCACGATTGTCGTGGCGCTCGGTGAAGGCGCCAACAAGGCGATCCTCGGGCGCATCGACAGCATGGGGAACAACGCCTTGCTGGTGATTCCGGAAGAAACCGCCGCGAGCGGCGCCAAGAGCGGCGAAAAAATGCCCATGTTGAGCGAAGCCGACGGACAAGCGCTGCTGCGCGAGAGCTCCGGCATCGCCGCGGTCGCCCCCGTGCTCAGGAGCTTCAATCAGGTCAGCTGGCGCGACGCGAACGTATCGACCCAGATCATGGGTTCGACGCTTTCGTTCTTCCCGGTCGGTGCGTGGACCATCGGTTCGGGAACGCTCTGGCCGGCGTCCGCCGAGAACGTGGCCGAGAAGGTCTGCGTGATCGGCAGCAGCGTGAAAGCGAACTTGTTCGGAGACGAAGACCCCGTCGGCCACAGCGTGCGCATCGGACGCTATCCGTTCACGGTGGTCGGCGTACTGGCGGCGAAGGGGCAGGGGCCGTTCGGGCAGGATCAGGACGACGTGATCGTGATGCCGATCGCGACGCTACGCGCCAAGCTCGCGCCCACGCGGCCCGGCGCCGTGGACCGGCTGGCGATCGCGGCGAAGAGCGCGGACGGCGCGGCACGCGTGGAGCGCGACGTGACGGCGATTTTGCGCCAGCGCCACGATCTCACCGAAGGCATGGAGAACGATTTCCGGGTGCGCAGTCAGGAGGAGTTCCGGCGCACGCAGGAGCAGATTCTGGGCGTGCTCAGCGCGCTGTTGCTCGCGATTGCCGCCGTGAGCTTGGTAGCGGGCGGTATCGGCGTGATGAACATCATGCTCGTGAGCGTCGCAGAGCGTACGCACGAGATTGGCATTCGCATGGCCATCGGCGCGCGCGAAAGCGACATCTTGCTCCAGTTTCTGGTGGAGGCAGTGGTGCTGTGCCTCGCAGGCGGCGCGGCCGGCGCGCTGTTGGCGGCGTTCGCCGTCAACGCGCTCGGCTCCGCGCTCGGTTGGGCGATGAGCGTATCCGCCGAAGCGCTGCTGGTCGCGCTCGGAACGAGCTCGCTGCTCGGTGTCGGGTTTGGCTTCTTACCGGCGCGACGTGCCGCGCGTCTGGATCCGATTCAGGCGCTGCGCCGCGAATAGACGGTCACGGATTGCAGCGCGCGATCGCCTGCTCGATCAGCGGGTTTCTCGCGTCGTTGCCCTGACCGGTGAGGTGAATGCCGTCGGGTGAAAACAGAGTGCAGGTCTCGGTGGGGCTGTCGTGCCAGTCGGGGCAAGCCGTCTGTACCGCTCCGGCAAAGTTGGCGATCTGCAGGTTTCCGACGGCAGGGTTCGCCGCCACGCTGTTCAGGAACGTATTCAGCAGCGCCGCCTCGTCTTGCCAATTGGGTACGTTGGCGGGTTTACCGGCGACGGTGGTCAGCACGATGCACGCGTTTGGGTTGGCCGCGCGAATCGCGTCCACGGATGCGTAGGTGGCTCCGATGGTTTTCCAGCGCTCGTCCTCGCGCTGTGCTTCGGGCGCTTTTGCATGGCGAGTGACGTCGTTGGTGCCCATGGCCAGAATGAACTTGCTCGGGCGGGCCGTGGCGCGCTCGCGCGTCACGTCGATCCAGGACACGAAGCCCTGACCGGGGCCGCCCTTCCACCACGTTCGGTGGCCGCTGGCCTGCAGTCGAGACGTCAGGCTGGCTGCGCAGTAATTGGGGAGAGGGGGAACCTCGCCGTCCACGCCGCAGAGCTCGTTGAGCACCGTCAAGCTGTCGCCGACCAGGGCGACTTTGGGACCGCCGCCGGCGCTGTAAGTGCGCTGACCGCTGCTCAGGGGAGAAAAGACGCACTCGCCATCGGGTGAAGTGAGCGAAGTGACCTGATACGTGCCGAAGTACGGCACTGGAACCACCGGCATCAGCGCTTGCCAGATGGAGTAGTCGATGATCGCGCTGCCGGTCACGAGCCTGTCCGGATCGAGCCAATTGTAAGGCCAACCTTCAACAGGTCGGTGATGCAACCGCCAGCCTGCGGTCGACGTCGAACCATCGGCGGCTGTCAGGCTCTTCACCGAGTAGGCGAAGCTGCCAAAAAAGGGCGTCTTGGCCCATTCCACGCGCACGTTCGCTAGACCGCTGCAGGTCTGCACGATGTTCTGCGCGGACGCGCCGCCCGAAATCAATCCCACGCTGCAAGCCACCAGTGCGGCAACAGCGACCCGCGACCCTCTCGGCGATTTCATCGCCACAGGGATAACACTGGCCAAGCGCACGCGCGCGTGACCAGTGCGTGACCTATTCGCCGGATTCGACGCTGAGCTTCTTCTTGAGCAGATCGCCCAAGGTGCCGAAGCCGCCCTCGGCTTTCAGCTTCTGCCGATACTCACGGTGGGCCTTGCGCTCTTCGTCCGTCTTGAGCTCGCGGATGCTGAGCTTGGGTTCGCCGCGCTTGGGATCGAGCTCGATGATTTTCGCGTCGATGACGCTGCCCGGCTTGAACGCCTTGCGCAGGTCTGTCCCGCGGTTCGTTCCGGTTTGGCCGGCAGGGATGAAGCCGCGCGCCGCGCGACCCGTAACACCGAGCAAACGCACGACGACACCTGCGGCCTCGCCCTTGATGATCTCGACCTTGACTGCCGCGTTGCGCATGACCCGCTGCTGGGGCTCGTTGGCGCGCTCGGGCGGCGGCGCCGGATGCAGCGCAATCTTCTTCGTGCGCGGGTCGAAGCTCTGAACGACCACATCGATGTCCTGGCCGTCTTTGAGCAGCTCGTTAGCGTGCTCGATGCGAGTCAGGGACAGGTCCGCGACGTGAATCAGGCCTTCGATGTTGGTGTCGAGCTCGACGAACGCGCCGAACTTCTCGAGCCGCGTCACCTTGCCGCTGTGACGGCTGCCGGCGGCATACTTCTTCTTGGCCGCGGCCCAGGGATCTTCGATGAGCGCCTTACGGCTCAGCCAGATCTTACCCTTTTCGTCGATCTTGATGATCTTGACGTCGAGGTGTTCGCCCGGCTTGAACAGCTCGGCCAGCTTGACGCGCGCGTCGTGGCTGGCTTCGGAGACGTGCACCAGGCCTTCCAGGTTTTCGGCGTCGGGTAGGGCAACGAACACCCCCCACTCCACGACCGTGCGCACGACGCCGCGCATCTGCAGGCCTTCTTGCAAGAGCGTGAGCGCTTGCTTGCGCCGCTCGTGCGCTTCGGCCTCGAGCATGGGGCGGCGTGTGACGACTACGTCGCGCCCGCCCTTTTCGTATTGCAGAACCTTGAAGTCGAGCTGCTGTCCGAGCAGCGCCGCGAAGTTCGCGTTCGCCGGATGCAGATCCATGCCGGATGCCGGCGCGAACGCGCGCAGGCCTCCGATGTCGACCTCCACGCCGCCCTTGATCACGCCGGTGATCAAGCCGGACACGTACGTGCCGTCTTTGGCGGCTTGCTCTACGCGCGGCTTCGTTTCTTCTTCGCGCAGCGGCTTGCGCGTGAGCACGACCAGACCACCGCGCGCGCCGTCGTTGTGGACGCGCGCGAGGAAGCGATCGCCCACGGCGGGCACGAGATCGTCCGTTTCCATCTCGCTGCGGTCGAAGATCGCCAGCGCCTTGCCAGACAGATCCACCATGATGGCCGTGTCGATCACCGCGGTGACTTTGCCGAACACTTCTTCGCCGACGTGAAACGGTGCGCGTTCGCTCGCGCGCGTGGGCCGTGCGGCTGCTTCGCCCGCGGGGCGTTCTGGGGCGGGCTTCTTCTTCTTGCGACGGCGGCGCTTCTTCTTGGGCTGGCCTTGGCCTTCGCCTTCGGCTTTGCGCGCCTCGCCCTGTTCACCGGCGGCAGGCGGCTCGCTCGCTTCCGCGCCGTCGTCGGCTTCGTCCGCTTCGGCTTCGGCTTCGGCGGGCTCACTCGATTGCGCAACTTCGCTCGCCTCGCCGGGCTTGGAGCTGGCTGGGGAGGATTGCTCGGGAGATGACGCTTCGGGCGCCGCTTCCGCAGGTGGGATCGGCGCGCTCTCCATAGTTGAGGAGGACGCGTCGTCGCCGGAGCTGGCGGGAGCGATACCGTTGCTGGCTGTCGAGCCTGCGGGCACTGGAGCGTAGGGATTCGTATTTTCTTCAGCTGCCATGGGCAGACTCGCGGTCCGGTCGGGGTCCTTGCCTATATCGCGCCTTGTCGCGCCTGCCAATCGCTGCGGGTACTTGGGAGGCTCGCTGTTCGAGAGTCATCGAAGAAAAGATCAGCGGGCGATGGGCAAACGGCGATTGACGCCCCCAGAACGATCGATGGTCAAGCCGCCCTGGTTCGCCGAGTTCAGTGCAGAAACGCGCTCGACGAGCTTCTCGGCGATGTCCATGAAGGCGCGTGCGATGGGCGCGCCGGGCGTGGCCTGGACCACGGGTGTCCCTGCGTCCCCCCACTCGCGCACCGAGGGGTGCAAGGGGATTTGCCCGAGCAGCGGCGCCTCGGCGAAGTCGGCGATCTTCTGTCCACCGCCGCTCCCGAATAGCTCGTGGCGCGTCTCGCACGAATTGCACACGAACCAGCTCTCGTTTTCGACGATGCCGAGGATCGGAATGCCCACCTTCTGATTCATCGCGACTGCCTTGTACACGTCCTGCAGCGCCACTTCTTGTGGGGTGGTCACGATCACGGCGCCGTTACTGCGGACGCGCTGGCTCAGTGTGAGCGCGATGTCGCCCGTTCCGGGCGGCAGATCCAGAAGTAGGAAATCCAGCTCTCCCCAATTCACGTCCTTCAGGAATTGCATGAGGGCGCCGTGCAGCATGGGTCCGCGCCAGACCACGGCGGTTTTCGGGTCCTCGAGAAGAAACCCGATGCTCATCAGCTTGATACCGAAACGCGACAAAGGTGTGATCTTTTGCCCGTCGCTCATGGGACGGCCGGTAATTCCGAGCATGGTCGGAACGCTGGGGCCGTAAATGTCTGCGTCGAGCAAGCCCACGCGGTGGCCCATGCGGCTCAGCGCCAGAGAAAGATTGGCCGCTACCGTACTTTTGCCGACGCCCCCCTTACCGCTCATCACCAGGATGATGTTCTTCACCTCGGGAACCGGGTCGTCCGGTCCGACTTCCCGCCCGGGAGCGTCGAATGGGGCCATCTGCCCGGTCACCTAGGACTTGTGCGCGGTCC
>DATHEN010001294.1:0-2091 GCA_035318565.1 Polyangiaceae bacterium | reverse complement strand
GGCGGACGAGATATTGCGCCACGGCGCGCTTGCCATCGACGTTCCCGCCGACCTGTGCGAGCGCCAGTACATCGAGGTTCCGGACGACGTGGATCTGTCCTCGGTGCGCAAAGCTTACGACAAGGCGCTGCCGCAACTCGGCTCCGTCGGCGGCGGCAATCATTTCATCGAAATGCAGGTCGACCGCGACAGCGGCGAGGTCTGGGTGATGGTGCATTGCGGCTCGCGCGGCTACGGCTGGCAAACCGCCAATCACTTCTTCTACGAGGGGGCGAAGCTACGCGGTCTGCCGAAGAACCGCCGAGAAGACTCGTGGCTGCGGGTGGACGAGCCGCTCGGCCGCGCCTATTGGGCGCACCACAACAGCGCTGCGAACTACGCGGTAGCCAACCGTCACATCATCGTCAAAGGCGTGCAAGAAGCGCTGCAGCGCGTGTACGCCAAGAGCGCCGAGGTTTACTACGAGATCTCGCACAATCTCGTGCAGGAGGAGACCTTGGTGCTGCCCGATGGCACCACGAAGCGCGGCTTCGTGCACCGCAAGGGCGCGACCCGTGCGTTTCCCAAGGGGCACCCGGATCTAGTGGGAACGGCCTGGGAAGAGACGGGCCATCCGTGCTTGATTCCCGGCTCGATGTACCACGGCGCTGCGATCTTGTTCGCGGAGCCGGGTGCCGCACATAGCGGATTCTCGGTGAATCACGGCTCAGGGCGGCTGCTCGCGCGCGGGGCGGCGAAGCGCAACCTGGCCGCCTCGCACGACGAGATCGACGCGGAGATGCGCGATGTGGAGCGCGAGCTCGGCGGAGTGAAGATTCGCGGCATCGTCGGCAATACCAAGCGCACTCCGCTCGACGAGTGCGGTCATGTTTACAAGAACCTCGACGAAGTGTTGGCGGTACTGGAGGCCGAAGGGATCGCCAAGGTCGCGCACCGGCTCTACCCGGTGGCGAATCTGAAGGGCGCGGACTGAGGACTCGTGAAGCGGCTTCCGCTCACCTTGGGAAGCACGGCGAGCCGGGCCAGCTGCAACCGCAGCTGTTGTCGGATCTGCAACACGGAAACTGAAACGCGATGACGGCGCAAGCTGGACAGCTCGCGGCGCTACAGGTGGTGGTCACGCAGCTCGTGCCGTCGCTGCTGCGCGCGTAACCCGTGTTGCATTCGAAACTGCAGTTGCCTTCGTAGCAAACCGAAATCGCGTGGGCCGGCGGCGAACACGGCGCGCAGTTGGGACTGTTGCAGCCGTTTTGTGCGTCCGGCGTTTGACACGAGCTTCCGCAGAGTTTCTGCCCGCCCGTGCAAGTCATGCCGCCGGTTCCTGCAGCGCCGCCCATACCCGCTGAGCCACTGCTGCCCGCAGCGCCGCCAGTGCCTGCGCCGCCAGTGCCTGCGCCGCCTGTACCCGCACCGCCGGAGCCGGCTTTCCCGGCCGATCCGCCCGTGCCGGCCTTTCCGGCAGTGCCAGAAGCGCCGCCGCCTGCCGCGCCGCCCGTGCTCGTCGTTCCCGCGATGCCGCCCGTGCTCCCTCCGCTCCCTCCAGACCCCGAGCTTCCGCCGTTGCTGGTGCCGCTGAAGCCGCCCGAAGATCCCGAGCCCGAGAAGCCGGAGCCCGAGCTACCAGCGGAGCCTGAAGAGCCGCCGTTGCCGCCGCGCCCGGAACCGTCAGGCGAGTCCTCGCCGTCGTCTGTTTCCAATGAACCAGACTTCGCGCACGCCGCGACCAACGCCGCACAACTGAGCCAGAGTAGCCAACGCGTCTCTGATGAGCGCATAGGCGAAAGATTCTAGCAGGTTCGTAAGCGTTCACGCAGAAGTCGATGTATCGATGCCCCCGGTCGCAGCGCCTAGCGCCGGCAAGTGTCGGAGATTTTTGCCGACCGGCGGCGCAGCCAACGCCACGCGAGCCAGCTCACGACCGGCAATAACATCGGCAGCACCAGCCCTGGCCCGGCCAGTTGCTCGGGAAGAAGCGCTGCGCCATTTCCGGCCAGCGCAGCGGCGTACAGCACATTGCCGAGTACGATTGCCAATGTGAAGCGCGCTGGCGGTACGCGCGTGACCCCGGCGGCGATCGCGACGGCTTCAGCA
>DATHEN010001293.1:0-2233 GCA_035318565.1 Polyangiaceae bacterium | reverse complement strand
CGGACACGTGTCCCCAGTGCAGCCTGGGTTCTGCGGCGATGGCGGTGCGCGTAATGGCGTCTTCGACGGCGCGTTCGAGAAACGCGCGGTCGAGCGTGACTACGACGTCCGCCGCGCCCGCGCTGCCGGTCGGCAAGAGCGCGAGAGAAGCGGCCGTGCAAGCCGCGATTCCGCTTCGCCAGGTGCGCCCGTGGCGTGAGGTCCAAGCCTTACCGATCCGTGAATTGTTCGTCGACATACGTTGCTCCTTTTGCTGGGTGTTCGAGATTGTTGTTCGCGAACACGACACGCGCGTGCCCCCGTCTTCGCTGGGCGGGCACACGCGTGCCGGTCCGCAATGCGAGCCGCTTGGCGTTAGCGCGCGACGCAGGTGGCTCGACAGCCGTCAGCCACGCAGACACTGCCCACGGCGCACAGCACCGCAGCGCACGGGTTCGTCGGGCATTCGACGGGCACGCACGAGCACACCTCGGGTGAGCTGTCCCACGCGTAACCCGCCCTGCAGCGTGCACTGATCGGACAGATGCACTGACCCCCGCAGTCTGCACCGCCCTGCTTCGGGTCGCAGTCGTCGTTCGGGTTGTCTACGCACTTGCCGGCACCGGGACACGGAATACCCGCGATCCCGCCACAGAAGGGCGGCGCGCGCTTGCATGCGCCCGCGTGCTCGATGCTCGCTCCCGCTGCGCTTGCGCTGCACGCGTTCGGGTACGTGCGTCCGTCGCAGCCGCAAACGGGCTTGAATTCCTTGGTACAGACCTGCGGGCGCGGGGCGCACACGCCGTAGCTGCCGTCCTCGGGACAGCTATTTTCAGAAGGCGTGCGGCAGAATTCGTGCGGAGCGCAGCGGATCGCGAGCGGCCCGCCACAGCGCCGAAGTGCGAGCGCCTCGGAGCTCTCCGCCGTGCTTTCCGAAGCGGCCGTCTGCTCTTCCCCGCTCGTATCGTGGCCTGCGCCACAAGCGAACAGATTCAGACCCAAGACGACCTGACACATCAAACTTCGAAATTTCATCGATTACCTCCATCGTTTGCGGCGACCGGTGACCCCGCGCGGACGAAGCCCTCGCAGGCCCGTGAGCCGTCGAAGACATTCCTCCCTTTGCCCCTTCCGTACGCCGCCGCGGCCAAAGCGATGCGCGCCTTAACCTCGTTTAACCGAAATGAGTGATCCGGCCCGCGAGTGGAAACGTTCGAACCGGGGCGTAGTAGGCTCGCGTGCGAATGGTACGGCCGCCGTGCAAGCTCGTGCTGTGCGTGTTCGCGGCACACGTCAGCTGCAGCCTGCTCGCGCCGAGCGACGCGGAACTTCGCCAGCGCACGCTGCGCGACGCGGGAGCGAGCGCTGGCGACGCACAAACTGCGCAGACGTGCGCGCTACCGTGTGCGAGCCCTTGATCGTACCGGACGTTCCCCCCGCGCCGGCGCCTTTACAACGGTCAGTTCATTCAGGTGAACGTCACGTCGGTGAGCGTTCATTCGGGAGAGCGGGACGCGGGTTCACGCTGAACCCCGGCCGCAGCGCAGGCGGCTTCGTCGCGCGCGCAGGCGACGGCGCGGCCGAGCTCACCCGCATCGAGCAGCAGCCGCACGACCAGGCTGCTCTCGACCGCCTCGATCTCGAGCGCTCGCGCGATCTCGCCGGTCAAACCCGGTTGCTTCGCGAGCACGCGACCGAGCAAAGCGCTGGCGTCCGCAGCCCGTCGCGCATGCTCCGCGAACTCGAACTCGAGCTCGATCTCCGCGGCCAAACCCGTGCGCGACAACTCGAGGTGACCCCGCAAGAGCTTGCTTCGGCTGAGCCACTGCGCGGCCATCGGCGATCGGTCCGCGATGCTCATGGCAATCGGCGCGGGCCGAGCTGCTATCGAAATCACACCGCGGGAAGACGGCTTCAGCGCCGCGTCGATCACGCCCTTTTCGAGCCGGCGCTCCACGCTGTCCACCTCCGCGGTGGAGACGAAAACCATGAGCCGGCCGGCTTGCGTGTAAATACGCGCCGGCAGCGAGCGTTCGGCGGGCTTTTCGCGTTCGTAGACGTGGAAGGCTCCTCCCAGGTCTTCTCGCGCCCCGAATGGCGGCTTCGTTTCATAGCGCGCCAGAGAAAGATCCGTGAAATCTCCGGAGAGCGCCACCACGTTGTCCGTGAGGTCCGCGCGACTGCTCGGTCGTAGGCCGACGACCACCACATCCGAGCGCGCGAGCGCGTCGCTGAGCAGGCGCTCGGAGGCTGG
>DATHEN010001292.1:0-4063 GCA_035318565.1 Polyangiaceae bacterium | reverse complement strand
GCGCTCGCAGGCCCACCCGCAGTCTGCACCAGCGCGAATTTCGCGGGGCTGACCGGGAGACCGGGAAACGAGATGCTCACCATGACTCAACTTCGCACGCCCACACGCATGCTCGACCTCGCCGACAGCTCCCCCCAGCTGACGCGAGTCGATCCGTTGTTCATGCCAGCGCCGCGCGCGCACAGCTTTCTTTGCTTCATCGCTGCAGGCCTCTTGCCCCGCGAGCTTCTCTTCGCCCCCGAAGGAGAAAGCGGCGCAGGTGGCGGTGGCGGTGACGGAGCAGGCGCCGAGAAGAAGTTCTCGCAGGCGGACCTCGATCGCATCGTCCAGGACCGCGTGAAGGGACTCAAGGGCGAGATCGAAGCCAATAAGGCAAAGCTCAGCGAGATCGACGAGATCAAGAAAAAGCTCGCCGAGTCCGACGAGCGCGAGACCAAGGCGCGCGAAGAAGCTGAGCTCAAGGGTAAGACCGAGCTCGAGAAGCTGCAGATTCAGGTCACGAAGGCAAACGATGCGCTCAAGGCCAAGGACGCCGAGTGGTCGAAAAAGTATGCCGATGTCGAGGCGCAGAAGGTGCAGGCCGAACAGCGTTTCGTCGAGCACGTCAAGCGGAGCGTGGTGTCTGACGCGCTGGTGAGCGCGGGCATGCTGAAGACCGCGGGCAAGGCAGCGGCACTCACCTTCTTGTCCGAAGCTCAGATCGAGCTCGATGAGCAGCATCAAATCAAGACGATCACGGTCGGCGGCAAAAGCTTCGAAAAGCCCGCCGAGGCTGCCAAGCACTTTCTGACTGAGAACCCCTACTTCGCTGAACCGAGCGACGGTGGATCGGGAACGCCGCGCCGTGGAGCTGGCGGCGGCAACAGCAACTCTCTGCCCGGCTCAGTGTCTGGGCTTCTGCATCAAGGGCTCTCCGAGATGGGGAACTCAGGTCAATAGCCGTCCGCGGCGAGCGGGACCGGCCAAAGGAGAACAAGACCGATGGCACTGAATCTCTACGAAGCGGCCCGTATTAGCCGAAATCCTTTCTCGAAGGGCGTCATGCTCGGCCTCGCCACGATGAACGAGGTGATGAGCATCTTCCCCTGGGTGCCCAAGAGTGGCGGCGCGTTCAGCTACACGCGCGAAGGCGTGCTTGCTGACGTCGAGTTCGTGTCGCCGACGCACACCTCGCTCATCGAGTCGCACACCACGTTCGACCGTGTGACCGTGCCGATGCGCATCGTCGACAGCGACGTGGACGTCTACAACTACACGTCCAACCAGTCCGATCCGAACGGCAACCCGAAGGTGCTGCAGCTCGAGAAGAAGCTCAAGGCGCTCGGTCGGAAGTTGCAGGCGAAGATGATCACTGGCGGCTGGGGCACTGGCTTCGTCGTCAGCGGCGCTGGCGTTTCCCCTGGCGCCGCAGTCAGCGCGGTGACGCAGGGGCCGCATCTCGACTCCGCTTTGCTCGGCCCGGGCGCGCTGAAATACACCCACTCGAACACCAGCTGGGCATTTCGCGCGCCTGGGGATCGCACGTTCGGACCGGCCGTTGTGGCAGCCGGAAACGGCGCCTACACGCTCTTCAGCGACAATCCGAGCAAGTACATCGTCGTGACGCTCACGGTCGCCAGCGCTACGGCCGATGGCGAGGCGTCGATCAACTTCACATCGAGCACCAACGAGCCTGATGGTTTGCTCAAGCTCATTCCGCCCTCGCAGGTCGTTACTTCGACCAATACCAACGGCGACGCACTGAGCTTCGACGTGCTCGACCGGCTGATTCTCGAGAAGGTGAAGGTCACAGAAAACCTCGCCTTCTTCATGAACGCGACGATGAAGCGCAAGTACCTCGCTCTCGCGCGTGCACAGGGCTCCACGCCGGCAACGCTGGCCATCCCGATGCTTGGCATGGACGGCCGCGTCGGCGAGCGTCAGGTGCCCCACTACAACGGCATTCCGATTCTGCAGATTGACGACATCCCCTCAAACGAAGCCAAGGGCTCGGCGAGCAATCTGAGCAGCGTCTTTCTCGCCAGCCTGTCGGCAGAAGAAGGCTTCTGGGGCGCGGCAGAGACCGATGGGCTCGCGGTCGACACTGACCTGAGTCCGTACAAGGCGCGCATTCTGGGCGTGAAGGTCTACGACGTCGGACAGCTCGAAAATAAGGCTGCGAGCCGTACGCGCGTCGAGTGGTTCGGTGCTTTTGCGCTCGGCTCGCAGCTCGCGGCCGCGCGCGCGTCGGAGCTCATCACGACCTGAACCCTTCACGGGCGCAAGGCGATCAGACCCATCCCAGAAAGGATCAGGACCCATGTCTATCTCGATCGAGAATCTGCCCTTCGACGCCGACGGTGGCCTCACGGGCTTGTGGATGTTCCAGCTTCGTCAGAACCTGCACGGCAACCACGCCGGAGCGTTTTTCCAAGACGGTCGCACGGTCACGCCGGTCGACTCGCTGTCGTTCAAGCGATTCGTCGCCTCCATGGGCGCCGACATCGTGGGCGCCATTCGTGTCGCCTCCGGCGACCCGACGGAGATCGGCGACGTCACAACGCTCAAGCCGCTCAGCTACGACGATGCGCACAGTAAGACGCTCGCTGCGCAAGACTCGAACAAGCTGCTTGCGGAGCGCCAGATCAAGCAAACGGTCGAGGAGTCGAATGCTTCCTCGGACCTGACACAACACTCGCTCGCAGGCGCAAAGTTCCAGACGCCCGAAGAGCAAGCCAACCGCCAGGCCTTCGAGGACGCCGACCCCAAGGCGCAGGAGAAGGCGCAGCGCGGCGGTGAACCCGTTGTCACTCCCGAGAGCCTCGAAGCCGGTAAGACGGCTGAGGAGACCGGCAGTGACAAAGAGGACGACGAAGAGGACGAGGATATCGTCGACGACGAGCAGGACGAGCTCGATCCACAGCGCGATCCGAACGGTGGGTACACCCAGTCGTGATCGCAATCTCCCTCGATCCTTCGGGCCTTCATCGGGCGGTGCAGCGACTTGCTGACCGCTTCGATGAGCTCGTGCGCGAAGGGCTCGAGGCGACATGCGAGAGCATCGCGGCGCGCGCAAAGACGACAAGCTCGTTCGTGGACCGCACAGGCGCCCTGCGTAACAGCATCCAGAGTGAGGGCGTAACAGGCGGGCTTGGTGACGCGGGCGGGATGGTCGGCATCGTGAGCTTTGCCGCCGTCAGTGAGCGCAAGCTCCGAAAGAAGCGCGGCAACGCGCGCCGCGGCATGGGGGGAGGCTTCCCCTATGGCCTCGCGCTCGAGCTCGGCACCAAGACCGGGATCAAGGCCCGCTTGTTCATCACCCAAGCCATTGACGCCGAGGACAGCACGCTCATCGAGGGTGCTGTTCGAGCAGGCTTTGTCGCGGAAGGCTTCGAGGTCCTGTGACGCTCGACGTGGACATGATCGCCACCGACGCCGACCTCGCCAACGAGGTGGGCGATCTGGCGCGTCTGACGCGTGCGATGCCGAAGCTCGACAAGCGCGATGTAGCACGCGCCGCTGCCCTGCAAGACGTCCTTGGAGCTCTCCGCACGCGGACGCCTTCGATCTTTGCCGAGTCGCTGAGTGACCCGAGCGAGCTCAGAAAGGCGGTCGTTTACCGCGCGCTCTCGAAGATCTTTCTGGCAGGCGTAGCGATCGAAGGTGACACACATGCGTACCTGAGCGCGCGCTACGAGCGCGAGTACCAGGGCGCGGTGCGGGGCAACTTCACCGTTGCCCCGGGGGTGACCGGACCGTCTGGCTGGTCGTTCGCTTGGGAGCGGCGGTGATGGCGAGCGCACTCGACAGCATGGTCGATCCGCTCATTGGACCGATGCTCGCGCTGCTCAAGGACGCGATCAACGCCGAGCTCGCCGTCGAGATGATCGCACTTGATCTCGACCCTGAAGACGCTGTGCAGACCACGGCTCCGCATCCCGTTGCGCTCGAGATCGCCGGGCAGCTTGCGATGCCGCTGCTCACCTGCTTTCGCGTTCGCTCGCGTTCCCGGGTCGCGACGTTCGGGCACACCGATCACGTAAGCATGCTGCAGTTCGGGTACCTCACTCCGGCGACCGCCCGC
>DATHEN010001291.1:0-3425 GCA_035318565.1 Polyangiaceae bacterium | reverse complement strand
CTTTCCGCGTTTGGCTCGCTCGAACGAACAGGACTACGGCATCGGCGAGCACGGCGCGCACGTCAGCAGCTTCAGCGACACACTGGGAGACGTCTCCGTGGGTCGGCTGCTGTCGCCACCGTTTGCGTTGCTCGGGGATGTCATGCTCTTGCGAGTCGGTGGCGGGCATGATCCGGATCGGTTGCGCGTGGCTCTCTGGGTGGATGGCGCGCCGGTGTTGTCCACGACGGGCGCCGATAGCGAAAACCTTTCGCGGCGCGCGTGGAACATCGAGCCCTATCGTGGAAAATTGGCGCGGCTGGAAATCCTGGACGCGAGCAGCGGCTCGATGGGACACATCCTGGTGGATGAAGTGATTCAGTGGTCTGCGCCGGATCCGTAGAGAAGCGCTTCAGGTCAGCTTGCTCAGAAGGGGTGGAATCTCGGTCAGGAGCTCACGCGCCAGAAACCCGAGCGGAGCGATCTTACGCGCCAGAATTTCGCCGGCCTTGGCGTGCAGATAGATGCCCCAGACGGCCGCCTGCAATGGCTCAGCGCCGCGTGCGCACAAGCCGGCGATCACTCCAGCCAAGGTGTCCCCCGAACCCGATGTGCCGAGGCCCACGTTGCCTGCGGTGTTGTGGAACACTCGCCCGTCCGGAGCCGCCACGAACGTATCCGCGCCTTTCAGCGCGACGATGATCCCGAGACGCGCGGCAGCACGGCTCGCGAGGTCGAGCGGGTCGGCGATCACCCGCTCGCGCGGGACGCCCCAGAGCTTGGCCATTTCTCCGGTGTGTGGGGTAGCGATGACCCCGCCGCTGTAGCGCCGAGGCAGCGGTTTTCGGCCATGAAACGCCGCAAGCGGCGCCGCGTCCACGACCAGCGTGGCGCGCGTCTGGGCCCGAACGCAGTGCTGCAGGAGAGCGACTCCTGCGCGCGGATCCATCATGCCGGGCCCGATCAGCAGCGCATCGCAACGCGCTACTTCCGTGTGAATGGTGCGGCAGCTCGTGCTCGAGAGCTCACCGCTCCGCGACTGGCGCAGGCCGATGACGCGCGCTTCTGGGACGAGGGTCGCGACGAACGGCGCCACGCCGCTGCTGGTCGCGATCTGCAGCGTGCCTGCGCCAGCCCGAAGCGCGCCGATCGCCGACAGGATCACGGCACCGGGGATCTGCTCCGAGCCGCCCACGACCAGCACCTTGCCGCGCCCTTCTTTGCCGAGGGTTTGATCGAGCTTGGGCAGGGGCCAACGGCGTAGCAGTGATGGCGTGATCCTTACCGCGCTCTTGCTCGCGCGGCGCGCGGTCATCGAGCCGCGACCGGCGCGTCCGGCTCCTCCGTGACGGGTGCTCCAGCGTCTTCGAGCGGAGCCACGAAGTTGTACGTGTGCAGCGCCAGCTCGTGCCGGCCCGCGTCGTCATGGGCCGAGGTGTATGCCGTGATCGAGCAGTTCGCGACGTCCTTCTCGCGGTCGATTGCCAAAATTTGCTCCTCGGTCATGCGCTCGAGCAAGTAGCGGAAGCACAGCACGACCACCTGGTGCGAGACGATCAGCACGCGCTCTCCGCGGTATTGAAGCTGCACGTGATCGACGACGCTGCGCAGGCGCAAGATCACGTCGCACCAACTCTCGCCTCCCGGCGGCCGATAGTAGAACTTGCCGAGCTCGGACCGACGCTCCCACTCTTCCGGATGCTTGGCGCGAATGCCGGCCTTGGTGAGCCGATTCAGGGCGCCGAACTCCTTTTCGCGCAGCCGCTCATCGACCACGCGGGCGACACCGGCGTGATGAAGATTGGCATTTTCAACGATCAGCGCGGCGGTTTGCACCGCGCGCGCGTACGGAGAGCTGAGCACGACACTCGGGCGCTCGTTCTCCGGTTGCGCCGCGTACCAGCGACCGAGAGCCTTGGCCTGGCGTTGACCCAGCTCGGAAAGGGGCACGTCCACGTCGCGACCGCTTATTTCGATGAGCGGTACGCCTGCGGCCTCGGCGGCGTCGCGCGCCACGTTCCCGGCGCTCTCGCCGTGACGCACCAGAAACAGCCGCTCAGGCCAGGTTGGCTGGGAGTGAGCGCTCACCGGCACGAGAATAGGCACGGGTAGGCGCGACGCAACTGGACGCCTCCTCGAGCCGGTTTCCTTCAGCGGCTGGCTCGCCTCGGCAGTGCCTGGCGCAGGCGCTCCACGGCCGCTTCGAGCTCGCTCGGGGTGAGGCCGGCGAATCCGAGTCGCAGGTAGGGGCGGGGGCGGCCGTCGAACGCGAAGCGACGCGTGGGCTGCAGCACCAAACCGCGCGCCAGGGCGCGTTCCCCCCAGTGTTCGCCGTCTATACCGCGCGCGATCCGCGCCCAGATGGCCATGCCGCCGCTCGGCACGCGGAACGAAAGCTGCTCGGCGAGGTGGCGTTCCAGGAGCTCTACGAACACGCCGCGCCGCTCCGTGTAGTTGCGCCGCGCGCGGCCGATGTGACGTTGGATCTCGTCGTCCTCGAACATCAAGGCCACAGCGGCTTCCACGGCCTGGTCTCCCTGACGATCGAGGTAGTAGCGGTAGGACGCGAGCCGATCGATCAAAGCTGGCGGCGCGACGACGTAACCGATGCGCAGCCCCGGAGCGAGCACCTTGGACAGAGTCCCCAGGTAGATGACCACACCCGCTCGATCCGCGCTCGCCAAGGGCAACACGGGACGCCCCACGTAGTGGAACTCGTGATCGTAGTCGTCCTCGATGACGGCCATGCGCTCGGCGCGCGCGAGCGCCAAAAGCTCGATGCGCCGCGCCGCGCTCAAGCTCACCGTGGTGGGGTACTGATGATGCGGGGTCACGTAGACGGCACGGATGCGCCTCACCCGCGCCAGCTCTGCCAGCTGCGCCGTGTCGATACCCTGCGCGTCGACCGGAATGGGCACGAGCTCGGCACCCGCCAGGCGCAGGGCTTCCCACGCAGGGCGATAACCCCAGCTCTCGACCGCGATCACGTCGCCGGGTTGAATCAGCGCACGCGCGACCAGGTGCAGCGCCATTTGGCTGCCGCGCGTGACCAGCACGTGTTCAGGCTCGATGGCCAAGCCGCGCGTGGAGCACAACATGCGAGCCAGCTCGCTGCGCAGGCGCGGGTGGCCCCACGCGCTGCCATAGCTCAGCAAAGAACGGCCATAGCGCGACAGCGCGCGCCGATACGCGCGGGCGAGCTCGGCAACAGGAACCAGACGAACGTCCGGCACGCCGCCCAGCAGGGCCAGCACCGACTCCGTGGCTCCCGGCACCACGCCCAGCTCCGGTACGGCCGGCCCCTGCGCGAGGTCGAAGCCCGGGCGCTCGGCAATGCCGCTGCGCGCGCCCGGCGCGAAGGCCCGCGGCATTTTCTGCGGTAGATCGCGGGACACGAACGTGCCGCGCGCCTGCGCGGTCTCCGTCCAACCCTCGTCCGCGAGCTC
>DATHEN010001290.1:0-6459 GCA_035318565.1 Polyangiaceae bacterium | reverse complement strand
CGTCGCCGTTGGCAGCCGCCCATTGAGTCATCGCCACCACCAGTGGATTCGTGAAGCAGGCCTCCGCGACCATTTGCAGGTTGAGGCTGACCTGCACCGGATCGCCGGAAATGAACGCTTCGCAGGCCTGCTGGCGATTGCTCCAGAATAACGGATTGCCATGCCGGTGCCGGCGCGAGTCGGTGAAACCCGCCGGGTCGTGGTACTGCGAGGCGAAGTACTTCTTGAGGTAGCCGAGCTGGTTCGTGTGGCGCACCTCGTCCTCGACTTGGGACAGGTAGCCGTTGCGCTGCTCGGGCGACTGCACGGCATCGTACAGAAGCGCGGAGCCTGCGATGGACGCATACTCCCCGAGCTCGAGGAAGTTGCTCACGAACTTCATCGTCTCCGCCCAGCGCGGCTCGAGGCGTTTTCCCGCGGAAAGTCGCGCCAAGCTGTCGCTCAGCGAGCCATACTGCCGATTGTCTTTCTCCTCTTCCATTCGGCAATACTCGCCCACGATGAGCTTGAACTGCTCGCGCGTGCCGGGGTTGAAACGGTACTTGCTGGGGTACTTGGCGCGGCGTTCGGCAAAGTCCCAGCCGAAGTCTTGCAGCCAGCGGTGCACGTCCTGCGCGGTGACTCGCGGAAGCGCGCGGCGTTCTAGCGTGGGCATGGGCAGTTCTCCATGTGGGCTTTCAGCTGCCGACCAGCTCTTCGCGGAGGCAGAATGTGACGGCGATCGGACTCAAGAGCGCCGCGATCGGTCCGAGGTAGAGCAGGAACGGCCCAAGCCCGTAGACACTGATGGCTATTGCGGAAACGACCACCGAAATCACTGCGCCGAAGAAGCTGCGCCGGTAGGTGTCTTCTCCGACGTCCGCGTCGTCACGGGTGCGAACTGCTTTCTTCAAAGCGGCCCACATGTAGTGGATGTAGAAGCCCGAAATCAGCACGCCCGCGAGAATCGTGAGCGCCGTGCCAGGGGAAACGAGTTGTTGCATTTCGATTGCTCCGTAAGGCGCTTCACGCCGAGGTGGCCGCGGGCAGTTCCTGTGCGGGCGGCGGATAGTCGCTGTCCGCTGCGACCGCCGCGTCGCGCACTTGTTTCAGGCTCTCGAAGTCGAAGCGCTCCTTGCTCAAAAGGCCGAGCGCGATCGGAACCAGCGCGCTAATCGACAAGATCGCGGCCGAGCCCACCAGCTCTCCGTAGGCGGAGCGCAGCGGCATACCGATGGCAATGCCCCCGATTGTGCCCCACACGAAGCCTGCGCCTGTCATGCGTGGCCAGAAGATCGAGAGCATGAGCGGGACGAGTATGGCGGTACGAATCGCGTACGTGGTGAGTACGATGGTCACGAAGTCGGCGCCGCTGACGACGACCGCTGCGGCTACGGCAGCTGCGAAAATCATGGGGACTTTCGCGGAGATCAGCAGGTTACGCTCGCGGATGTTCGGCCACACCTTCTTGATGATGTCGACCACGAACACCGAGCTGATCGCGGTGAAGGCGCCGTCGATGGTCGAGTAGCAGGCCGAAAGAATCACGAACACGTACGCGATCACGATCCAGGTCGGCAGCCCGATGTGGGAAATCAGATACGGGCCCACCGCAGCGGCGTCGCCGCCCAGATGCGTAGTCAGGTCGAGCTTCAGCGCCAGACCGATTAAGCCCAAGATGCCGAGGCAGATCGGGATCGGATAAAACCAGGCACCCGCCCACAAGAACGTGCGGCTCACGTCCTTCTTCTTGAGACTCCAAGCCACCTGCCAGAATTCCTGACCTGCGATGGTCGCTGTCAACAGCCCCAGCGCCAGCGTGATCCCGAACGCGCCCGCTGCGTCGGCGCGCGTCACCGAGAGCCACTCGCCGCCCTTTGAGGATACTGCGTCCCATACCGGGCCGGCGCCGCCAACTTGGTGGAGCGCGGCCACGACGACGATTGCGGAAGGCACCGTGATGAACAGCGTGGTCAGTGTGGACGTCGACATCGACGCCCAGAGGCCTCCAAGAATACTGTAGGCCAGAATGACGCCGAGCCCGACCAGGGCAGCGGTGTGCGGGTTCACGCCGAATACGCTCGAGACCACCAGCGCCGTGCCCTTGATGTTGATGATGACTTCGATCACCGAACCGAAGAGCATGCCGACCGTCACCACCAGCGCCGCCAACTTGGAGCCGCTGAAGCGCGCGCCCACGAACTCGGAGATCGTGTAGCCGTTCGGCATCTGCTGGCGAATCTTGCGTGCGAACGGGATCACCGCGATCACCGCCAGGCCGTTCGGAACGGTGAACCAAAACAGGCCCGAAAGGCCGAATTGGTAGGTCATCGCGGCGGACATCATGACCGCCATCGCCCAGGTCCAGATCGAAATCAGACCCGCGACGCCGAAACCGAAGCCGATCTTTCGATTGGCGATCACGAAGTCTTTGGTCGACCGAACTAGATTGTTTTTCACGTAGAAGACGAGCGCCAAGAGCACGAGACCGAGCGCAACCTGAGTGAGGATGCCCTGCAGCGGCCCGAGCGCAGGATTGCTGACCAACTGGATGTCGTTCATGGGTGCTAGCGGCCAGCCGTGAGCAATGCTCATGCCACGAGCTTTCTTCGCTGAAGTTCCGCTAGAACGCACGCGCTCGACCGCGCTTCAAGTTGTGCTGCTGCTCGAGCAGCAGCGCGCCAGCAGCTTGCGGTCGATTCAGCAGCGCTCTCATTGCAGGTGACGCGCGCGCGCTGTTTCGCCCCGAAGTAGAGTGGCACACAAACTGCTCCCCACCGTGCGATCCATGTCGCTTCGATTCGGTGTGTGGTCACCCGTGTGTGGTGACTGGTTGCGTGTCGCGGAGAGCAGCACGAGCTCCGCCCCGGCAGAGTTGGTGCAGCTCGCGCGCTCCGCGGACGAGCTCGGCTACGACTACTACTACGTACCCGAACACTATCTGAACGCCGTGCACGGTCCCGAGCACCCGGTCGCGGACGCATGGATGGTCAGCGCCGCCGCGGTCTTCGCCACGAAACGCATCCGCGTGCTGACGGCCGTGCAACCCGGGTTCAAGTGGCCGGGCACGGTCGCGAAGATGACCGCTACCTTGTCGGGTTTTCGTCCAGGCTCGATCGGGCTCAGCGTTTTGGCTGGGTGGTGGCAGCTGGAAGCCGAAAGCTACGGCGACGTGTGGCTCTCGCATGCCGAGCGCTACGCGCGGAGCGCTGAGTTTCTCGACGTGATTCGCGGCTTGTGGTCGGAGAAGGCTCTTCACTACTCGGGGCGGTATTTCCGCGTGCCCGGCGCGCTCCTCGAGCCGAAGCCCGAGCCGCGTCCGACCATCCTGGTCGCCGGCGAGTCCGAGCACGCCATCGAGCTGGCGGCTCGCTCGGCGGACTACCTGTTCATCAATGGAGACCTGCCGGAGCGTGTAGGCAGGATCGCGACGCGGGTGAAAGAGCTCGCGCAGGAGCGATATGGGCGCAGCGTACACGTTGCGCTGAGCGCGTTCGCCATCCTCGAAGACTCCGATCGGCGAGCCCGAGAGCGCGTCGAACAGCTGACGGCGCGAGCCGATCGCGACACCATCGCCTACTTCAAGAATCAGATGGATGGCGCGGTCGTCGCGCACAATCGCGGCAACGACGCCGCGCTCATCGAGGCGAACTTGGGCCTCGCTTCCGGACTCGTCGGCGCGGCGCCGCGTATCGTCGAGCAACTCGAGGCCTTCGAGCGTGCGGGCGTGGATACCGTGCTGCTCAAATTTCCGGATACGCGACCCGACATGTTGCGCTTCGCGCGGGAGGTTCTGGTCCCGTACAAGAGCCGCAGCGGAACACGAGCATGAAGACTCCGAAAAAAGCACACCTTCTGGCGTTCATTCAGCATGGCGTGAACAGTCATGCCACGGGCATGTGGCGGCACACCAAGGACAAGGTGAACTGGGACTGGTCGCGTCCGCCTTACTGGCAGCACATGGCGCGCACCATGGAGCGCGGCCTCTTCGACGCCATCTTCATCGCCGACGAGCTGGCGCCGTACAACAACTATCAGAATAGCTCCGATGCTTGTGTCAGGTACGCCGTGCAGTGCCCGACGCACGAACCGTCGACCATCGTTCCCATCATTACCAGCGCAACTCGTCACCTCGGCGTGGGCGTCACGCTCTCGACGGCCTTCGAACATCCGTACTCGATGGTGCGCCGGCTTTCGAGCCTCGATCATCTGTCCGACGGGCGCGTGGCCTGGAATATCGTGAGCTCGTACTCGAAGAGCGAGTGGGACGCTTACGGTCAGCAAATGACGATGCGCAGCGGTCGCTACGAACGCATGGAGGAGTACATGGAGCTTTGCTACAAGCTCTGGGACTCCTGGGAACCCGACGCGATCCGCGCCGACAAGCAGAGCGGGGTCTTTGCCGATCCGGAAAAGGTCCACGAGGTCGATCACCACGGGGAGTTCTTTCGTTGCAAGGCGCGTTCGTTCGTTTACCGTTCGCCGCAGGGGCGCCCGGTGTTGTGGCAAGCGGGTTCTTCCGAGCGGGGACGGGATTTCGCCGCGAAGCACGCGGAAGCCGTATTCGCCGTGCATCCGAACGTCGAACGCATGCGGCAGTACGCGCAAGACCTGCGAGAGCGCACCAGCGACAAGTTCAAACGTCCGCCGGGCAGCGTGAAGCTCATCTACGGCCTTCAAACCGTGGTGGCCGAGACGCGCAGCGAAGCGCTGGAGAAACACGCGCGCATCCAGGAGTGCATTCCGCTCGAGGGCGCGATTGCCTGGATTTCCGGTCACTTCGGACCGGATTTCTCCAAGTACGACCTGAACGAATACGTTCAGAACATCGAGATCCCGGGTATTCAAGGGCTGTTCGAGTCCGTGATCTATGCGAAGGGCGGTGAGCCGCTCACCGTCAAGGAAGCCGCGCTGTACTACGCGCAGGGCATGGGCATGCCGATCGCCGTGGGCACGCCGTCGGACATCGCGGATCAGATCGAGCACTACATGGACGACGGGGGCGCCGATGGCTTCATGCTCGCCGCCACCTACACGCCGGGTTGCTTCGAAGAGTTCGTGGATCTGGTGGTCCCCGAGCTCCAGCGGCGCGGGCGATTTCGCACGGAATACACGGGCAAGACGCTGCGCGACAACTTGCTCGCATATTGACTGGCATCGGCGTTGACCACGGAGCGTGCGAGCAACGTTCGAGCAAGCACGGCCGCGCGTTAATCTGCAAATCCTACGCGGCTGCGTCTCAATTGGAGACGTGCGGTTCAGAGGTAGGTGTCTTTCGCGTTCGTCGCTCGCTCGCCCTGGTTCGTCGCCGTCGGTTGCGAGTAAGCTCGCCTCCGTCGCGACCAAATTGGGGTGGTCGCGCAAACGGAGAGGGTGTGGGCAATGTCCAATTTCCATGTTCGGACGCGTGTGAGCGTTTTCTCGCAACTGCTGGGCGCACTGGGAGTGGCCGCATACTCGATCGGGTGCGCGTGCGAGGGTGATGCGCGGGTGGATGAGAAGGACGACGTGCTGCGCGAGGAGACGCTGGTGAACTGCAGATGCGCGGTCAACTTCGACGCGCTCGCACAACAATTCGGCGGCGCGCCGGAATCGTTGATTCTGGACGTGCCCACGTGCTTGCCGCCCGAGCTGAACGTGCACATCGCCGACGACGCGACGGCCGACGCGTTGCGCGCGTTGCCCGAGGCCGAATTCAACGGACGCATCGCTGATTTCTGCAATACCGACGTCAAAGACACGGTGACGGCCGCCATTGGCTTTCTGAACGGCGGGGCCTGCGGGCACTTCACGGTCGCCAATTGCAATCCCGTGGGTCCAGACGGTTCGAGCCGAGCCAGTACGCGCAGCGCGGCGTGTGAGGTGCCGTGCGCGTCGGTCGCCTGTGACAACACCACCTGCAACCCCGACGAGGTGGCGCCTGAAGTCAGCCTGATCGACGTTTCCAAGTGCGCCTGCACGGACCTGACCGGCTGTGGGACGAGCGTGAACCTGTGTGCGCCGCCACAAGTCTTCACTCCCAGCATGATGCGCTCGACGAGCAGCGCTTTGGCACTGGCGGAACCGTCCTCGAGCGGCCTGCTCAGTCGCCTCGTGGTGCCCACGACGCGTATCGACATCAATCCCGCGTTTTCGGATGCATTCATCGATGTGGAGTTCTGCGAAACGTTCATCTTCGAGATCTGCACGTCCGATTCGGCGAACGCGCTGGTCGACGGCACCGTGAACCTGCTGGGCCGGCCTTGCCCCGGCGCGAGCTGTACCATGGGACTCGAGGCCTGGCTGCAAGCGAGCGACATCGATCTCGAGTTCGACGTGGCCATCATCGAAGTCGGTTCAGCGCACATCAGCAACGTCTCGCTCACGGCGCGCACCACGCCGGATGGCGTTCAGGTCGCGCCGGACGGCAGCGCCGTGATTGCAGCGGGAGCCTTGCAGATCGAAGCAACGGGTGTACGCGACGGCAACAAGCTGGTCACG
>DATHEN010001289.1:0-4470 GCA_035318565.1 Polyangiaceae bacterium | reverse complement strand
GAAGGCGTCCTCCGCTTTCGGCATGGAGTACGGAGCGCGTGTCATGCTCTCCACACCGCCGGCGATGATCACGTCCGCCTCACCCACGGCGATCATGCGGGCGCCGTCGTTGATGGCTTCCAAACCCGAGCCGCACAGACGGTTGACGGTCACGCCCGGAACTTCGTAGGGCAGGCCGGCGATCAACGCTGCCATCCTGGCGACGTTGCGGTTGTCTTCACCGGCTTGGTTCGTGGAACCGAACACGACTTGATCGACACGCGCCCCGAGCTCGGGCTGGCGTTCGAGCAACGCGGAGACCGAGAGCGCGGCCAAGTCGTCCGTCCTGATGCGCGAGAGCGCACCGCGATACTTGCCGATGGGTGTGCGTACTGCGTCAATGACGTACACGCTGCGTAGAGTCATGTCGGCACTCTAGCAGGAGCACGCGAGCTCCTCTACTCCGCAGTCCTCCGCAGTCCCCGTTCGCGCTCCGCGCACAGCGGACACGTTTGTGACGAATCAGGCGCGCTGCACGCGGTTCGCCATGTCCGCTTGGCAGGTGACGCAGACCTTCGGCACGTGATCCTTGTGGTACACCTGCCCGCAGTTGGGGCAGAGCCGAGCGTCGCGCTCGAAGGCGATGGGCTTGTTGCTCGCTGCGCAGTGCCGGCCCGCTACCTGCAGTGCGTCTATCGTCAATACTTCCCCGTCTTTGTCGCGTGGCTCCGGCAGCTTCTCGAGCTCCGTGCGTTTCACATCCATGCTTTCGGGGACGCGGCGCACCCCCTCGCTGAGAATCCACGCGACTGCGACCGGATGTGCGCTCACGGGAATCGTGAGTGTGAGCTCTTCACCGCGCGCGACCAGATTGCCCCGCTCCACGAAAATTCGCTTTATGTCGCACCAGATCAGGCGCGTGACTTCGGAGCCCTTCTCGATGGCGATACCCGCGTCACCCACCCGCACCGGCACCGCGCCCGCATCACTGAACCAAAGCGCCAGCCCCAGCGCGATGGCTCCGACGGCCACGATGTAGGGCGCAAAGTTCATGGGTGTTTCACGCACCCACTGCGCGTAAACGCCAGCACCGAGAGCGAGCGCTCCGGCCATGCCGCCGAACACGGCCAGGCGAGAGCTTTGCGTGCGGCTCGGCTCGAAACGCCGCTCCTTGCGCTCGCGTTTCGTGGTCTTGGAAGCTTTGGATTTGGTTGAAACTTTGCGTTCGGCCATCGGTCGGCGGCGAGCCTAGCATTAGTCTGTCGGCCCGGAAGTCCCTTAAGAGGCGGTTCCAGCCTGCGGAACGGGACTCCGTGCGTGAGCTTTGGCACAATCCCGTGGTGACCGGTGGGCGCAAGCGCTGGATTTCCCGTACCCTGTACGCGCTGCCGCTGCTGACCGTGGGCGTGGTGTGTTTTGCGCTGTTCGTCGTGGCCGCCCCGCGCCCCTATCCCGGCGCACGCCTGTACGGTGGAGCGACGCTGGGGGTCGAGCATGTCTCCTTCCGCGTCGAAGCGGTGGAGCGGCTCCAGGAACTCGAAGTGGCCCTGGTCACTCGGCCCGTACGCGTGGAGGCGGACTTCGGCAGCGGGCAGCGCGTGCTGTGGCGTGGTCAATTGGACGCGCTCGGCATGGCCCACCCGCGCTTTCGTCTCGCGCAGCCGAGCAGGCAGCAGGCTTCGGTGCGTGTGCTGTTCGACGACGTAGTCGCACCGGCTCTCGTCGAGGGGGAAGTGGCACTCAGCGTGCAGGAATGGACGAAAAGTGCACGCGAGCTCGGCGGCTGGTTGAATGGTCGCCGGACGGGTCCGATTCAGCTCGACGTGGCCGCGGCGCGCGGCCTCTTCGCGATCCCTTTCCAGAGTCCCGTGTTGCTGCGCGCGAGCCGCGAGGGACGGCCTATCGAGGGTGTGGCTCTGCACGTGGAGGGCGACGGCATTTCGCTCATCGAGCCGAAGAGCGGGCAGACGCTGCGGACCAGCGCCACGGGCCAAGCTACGGGATCGCTCCGCCCGCGCGAGCACGTAGCGAGCCTACGGGTCGTGGCCGAGGGGACGAACGGCGAACGTGGAACGTGGTTTGCGACCTTGCCCGTGCTGCCGGGCGCGCTGACCGCCAGGCTGCAAGCGGGCAAGCTGCGCGTCGAGTCCCCCGTCGAACGCGACGCCGCATTTTTCATGCTGACCGATCAGAACGCGCGCCTCGCGAGCGGGAGCGTGCGGCTCGAACCCGATGGCCGCGGAGGGGCCGTTGGTGAAGTGCTCGTACCCGACTTCGGCTCCCGGCCGCTCTGGGCCGTGGTCTCCAGCGAAGCGCAATTGAACAGCCCGGGCGCGGTGGGCTGGCCGCTGACGTCCGCTACGCCCGACGGAGAGCCGCCGCTCACATGGACGGTCGCGGACGTGCTGCTCCTGGACGGCCTCGGCGCCGGCTTCGCTCGCGATCAGGCCCACAAGGCACGAGCGCGACTCCTGGCCGGAGGCTTCTCGGCAGGAGCGGCCGTGCTGATCATTCTGCTGCTGATCGGCAGCGTTCGAAGCGAGGACGCGCTGCTAGCAGAACGTCTGTCCGCAGCCGTACCAGAGGCGGCGCACCTGGCGAAACCGCAGCGTGCGTGGGCGCTAGTAGTAGCAGCGCTCTGCATAGCCCTGGGCTTCACGGTAGTAGCCCTAGTCGCCATGTACCGAATCTGAACTCACTAAGTAGAGGCGCGACGCCCCAAGCCGATCTGCTCATCCAAAAACAACCGAGTGAGCACCTGGATCATCGGCAACACGTCGGTAGTAGCCGCCATCTCCCGACACGAGTGCATACTCAACATCGGATTGCCGACATCCACGGCGCGAATCCCGAGGCGCGCGGCCGAAATCGGACCGATCGTGCTGCCGCAGGGCATGTCGTTGCGGGAGGCAAAGAACTGCGGACTGAAGCCGACCTCCTGGCACGCCACGCGAAAGCGCGCGAACCCAACGGCGTCCGTGGCGTAGGATTGGTTCGCGTTGCTCTTGATTACGGCACCGCCTCCGAGCTTCACCGCGTGATTTTTGTCGTGCTTGTCGGCGTAGTTGGGGTGTAGGGCGTGAGCCATGTCGGCGGATACGAGCAGAGAGCGCGCACAGGCGCGTGCAAACGCTTGCGCGCTCGCGTCCGAGTAAGCGAGCACGATGCGCTCGAGCACGCTCTGCAAGAGTAACGAGCGCGCCCCGGACGCGCTCTGACTACCGACCTCCTCATGATCGTAAAGCGCCACCACGCGTGTGCGTGCGCCCGCTTCTTCCGTAGCGATCAGCGCCTCGATCGCGGCGTGGCACGAGGCCAAGTTGTCGAGACGTGGAGAAAAAAGAAATTCGTGCGCTTGGCCGCCCAGGGTGCCCGGTTGAGTATCGTAGAGGCACAGGTCGAAGCCCGCGATGTCCTTGGCGTCGAGCGTGTGCCCCGAGCTCGAGAGCTGGTCCGTTACCAGCGAGAGCAGGCCGGAGCTCGTGGCGCCGAGCTCGAGTCCGAGCACCGGCGCGAGGTGGGTTTGCGAATTGAGCTGCAGCCCGGCGCTGTTCACGTCACGGTTCAGGTGAATCGCCAGGTTCGGGACGCGGCAGATCGCCTGTCTGAGCCGCACCAGCAGGGCCTGACCGTCGCTGGTGATGACACGACCGGCGAGGGCCAGGTCGCGATCGAGCCAGGTAGAGAGCAACACGCCGCCGTAAATCTCGACCGCGAGCTGTCGAAAGCCTGCGCTGCCCATTTCTGCGGCGGGCTTCAGCCGTAGATTGGGCGAGTCCGTGTGGGCGCCGAGGATCGTGAACCCGGCGCTCGCCGGCGAGCTGTGACCGGTCCAAAATGCGATCAGCGTGCCGTCGCGCACGACGTAGGCGCGTGTTCCAGCCGACAGCGCCCACTCGTCTTGCTCGAACAGCTCCCGAAAATCAGCGGCACGGAGCCGGCGCGCGGCCTCCTCCACGGCGTGAAACGGGGTGGGGGAGGCCTCGATGAAATCGAGCAAGTCGCGGGCTTTGGCGAGTTTGTCGTCGGAAATCATGTTCGGTCCGCGCGGCTCGCGGGAGCTTCAAGCTAGCATATACTTCGCGCGCCCCATGCTGACCCGCGACGTTCGCTTCGAAGGCTTCACCACTGGAGACTGGGTGCGCCTGGCCGACCTGTTCCGCCCGCCGCAGCGCACCGAGCGCGAACGTTTGACGCCCCGGACCGCGCAGGAGGACAGCGAAGCCGTCGCAGATTCACACCCCGGCGCGAGTGCGAGCGTGAGGGCTTCCGATCCGCATGACGGACGCCGCCACGGGGGCGTGATCGCGGTGACGACCGGCGAGCGCCTGCGGAAGCTGCTCTCCACACGCCAAGGCCGGCTTGCGGTGCGTGATGAGCCGTGGCCCAGCCCGCCTGAAGCACTGGCAGAGCGGCATGGTGCGCGCTGGGTCGTCGAGCTTCAAACCGGAGCGCTCGAGGACTTGATGGATCGCTTCGGTGACCGCCTGC
>DATHEN010001288.1:0-4900 GCA_035318565.1 Polyangiaceae bacterium | reverse complement strand
GTAGAGGCGGCTCTGCTGTTCGGGGTCGCCACGCAGGGCAGCGCGTCCGAAATTGCTGCGCGCATGTTCGTTGCCTACGTGCACGGCGCGTATCCAGAGCGTGAGATCTGCGAAATGATGACCTGGTGCTACGCCGGCTGGACGCTGGCTGAGCTCCGGCAGTTCGCAGAGGACACGCTCGGCGAGCGCGGCATCACGACGCGCTTGAACCCCGCGCTGGCACCCGTACTGGCTTGGGCTCGCGCGCAAGGCTTGCAAACGTGTCTGGTCTCCGCGTCGCCGCGCGCCATCGTCGAGATCGCTGCCGCACATTTGCAGTTTGCGCCGAGTGAAATCCTGGCGAGCGAGCCCGTGCTCGACGGCGACACGATCGAGGCGCGCATGCACGGCTCCGTCCCGTATGGCCCCACGAAGTGCCGCGTGCGCGAGGAATTGATGAACGGCGCCGTCTGGCTCGCGAGCTTCGGGGACAACGTGTTCGACCTTGAAATGCTGAGATCTGCGCAGCTCGGCGTTGCCGTACGGCCCAAACCGGCGCTCCGCGAGCGCTTGCCCGAATTGCCGTTCGTAGAGCTAGTCGGTTGAAGCTTCCTGGAACTAGTGTCAAGCCCTCCCGTGTTCGGTAACCTGGTCTGCCATGAAGCGCCTACTGCCCCTTTCGCTGCTGACGTTCGTCTCCATCACCGGCCTGATCACGGCGGCATGCGGCGGTAGCGAAACGCCAGCGCGCAGCGCCGATGACGCGGCCGATGCGAACGCTGGCTCACGCGGCTCGAACGAGGGCATGTCGGCCAGCGCAGAGATCGGCGCGCTCGACGAAGCAGCGGTCGACCGCACGTTTCGCAAGACCCTCTCCGGCCTCGAGGGCTGCCTGCACGCGGGCGCGCGGCGCGTCGAGTTCATCGGCGGCCAGGTGAGCTTCTACATCGAGGTGGACAGCAGTGGCTCACTGTCTCATGCGCGCCTGGAGGAATCGACGCTGGGCGATCGCGAGACAGAGAAGTGCATGCTGGGGGTTCTGCGCGGTAAACGCTGGCCGAAGCCGGTCGGCGGGGACATCGGCTACGCGCGCAAATCGTTCGACTTCGATCCCCCGAACGACGTGCGTCCGCCGACGGAGTGGGAAAGCGAACGGCTCAGTGAAGCACTCGAAAAGCTCGGGCCCGAGCTCGAGGAATGCAAGCAGGGTGCCTCCGGTCGGTTCAAGGCCACGCTCTACGTGGCAACGGACGGGACGCCGCTCTCAGTCGGCGTGACACCGCCGGACGCAACTGGAGAAGGTGCGCTCGATTGCTTGGCGGACGCGCTGAAAAACACCTCCTACCCTTCGCCCGGCAGTTGGCCGGCAAAAGTGAGCTTCGAGTTGTGACCTCCGCGCCGGAGTCAGCCCGCCCGCTCGCCGGCAAGGCCGCGCTGGTCACCGGCGGAGGCAAGCGTCTCGGCCGCGCCATCGCGCTCGCGCTGGGAGCGAGCGGCGTTCGCGTCGCGGTGCATCACCACGCGAGCAGCAGCGGAGCCGAAGAGACGTGCACACTGATCCGCCAGGCCGGCGGCGAAGCCTTCGCCCTAGCGGCCGATCTGCTGGACCGGGACCAAACCCGGAGTCTGGTGGACGGCGCGAGCGAGCGCCTGGGCGGCCTGGACCTACTCGTCGGCAATGCCGGCAATTTCGAGCGCATCGCGGTCGAAGCGCTGAACGACGCCACGTACGACCGAGCGCTCCGGCTCAACCTGGACGCCAACTACGTCCTGGCCACGCGCGCGCGCGCGGCTTTGAAGGCAGCTCACGGCAGCATCGTGTTCATCACCTGCACGAGCGCCACCACGCCCTTCCGCAACTACTTGCCGTACGTCGTTTCGAAGGGCGCGCTGCGCCAGCTGATGCGCGTGCTGTCGCTCGAGTTTGCGCCCGAGGTGCGGGTCAACGCCATTGCTCCGGGCACGGTGCTACCGCCCGAAGATCTCACGCCGTCCCAGCTCGAGCGCTTGCGCGAGCGGATCCCGCTCTCACGCTTCGGCAGCGCAGAAGACATCGCCAACGCCGTGCTGTACCTCGCGTCCGCGCCCTTCGTGAGCGGAGTCGAGCTGGTCGTGGACGGCGGCCGCTCGGTAGCAGCGCGTTGATGGAGACTCAGGACGTGCGCGAAAATTCGATGCGCAACTGACTTGCAGCCGCAGCTTGTTCGCCCGGCGCGGCCGCGGCCGCGGCTTCGTCGAACGTGGCGTGCTGCTCGGACAGGCCCCGCGCGGTCAGCTGCTCACGCAGTTGCTTCATGCGGGCGCCGCCCTGTGCGTCGGGTCCAGCGATTGACAGTCCCAGCCGGGCTTCGGAATGTAAAGCCATAAATTCCGAGAGCTTACGTGCCAGCTCCTGACCGCCGGCGGAGAGCTGGTTTCCGGTCATGACGGTCGCGAGCGGAACCAGCAATATCGGTCGCCCGTCGACGAACGTGAGCTCGTAGCTTCCCGCGGCCAGCTTGTCGTGGAACGCGAGCGCGACGTCGCGCACCATGTTGGCCCGCTCCGTCGTGAGTTGAGAGCCCTCCGAGCTCGATTCCGCGCGCGTGGTGGCAGCGGTCAAGGCTTTGACGAGGTCCTGTTTCTCTTGCGAGAAAGCGCGCATGTGTTCGCCGGCCCGAGCCAGCTCGCCGCGCAGTTGTTCGACGGTGCCGAGCGCGTTGTCACGCGCTGTTCCGGTGAGCTTGTTTTCCAGGTTCGTCGCCGCGAGGCGCTCCTCGTGCTCTTGCAAGCGCTTTTGCTGGGCCTGCGCCGCCGTGTGCGCGTCGCCGAGCTGCCGCTGCAAGTGATACGCCCGCGAGAGCGTCTGGCGGTGAGCCGAGCGCTCCGCCGTCAGCGCCGTCTGGGCTTCCTCGTAGCGCGTGGCGGGAACGCAGCCGGCGGCGAGCAGCAGCACCAGCAGGCCGAGGCAAGTCGAGCTCCGAAAATTCAGCATAAAGCATTTCCTCGCATGCGCACCAAATCCAAATGTTCAGCCAGCGTCAAGCGGTCCACGTCCGTGATGCGAATGAACTTGAAGGCCTGCTGGCTACCGAGGCGCCAGATCGGCCGTCCAATCGCGCGGATAGGTCGGTAGCGTTCAGGCAGAACCAGTTCTAGCTGTACGAACAGGTGATCGTGCTCGCCGCTCGGATCCCGGCCGCGATCCAGTACGATGCCCATCGGCGAAACTTCGATACCGCGGCACTGCCCGGCGAGCAGCCCGTCGCGGGTGATGACGCGAAAGTCCGTCCTGGCTCTCAACGCAACTCGACGTTCCATGCTTTCCTCCGCTCGCGCATTACAAGCGTAAGTCGAGGCCGGAGGCGCGGGCCAAATTCGGCTCGGTTCGTGCGTGCACTTCATGAAGTATTGCATGAAGCAGCGCTGCCTTGCAGGGCGGACACACCGCAAATTTGGCGCTTCGGAGCACAGCCGCTAACAGGGGCCGGTGCCCGTCGAGGCTCTTGCCACAGCAGTGCGGGGCGAGGGAGCGGAGCGGCTCCGTCGCTCGACTCGGCCGAGCTGGAAGCTCGCGCTGCTGCCCGCGCTCGCGCTGGTGGTCCTGCTGCCCAGAGGCGCGCGCTCCAGCGACGCCGCACCTCCGCTGGTGGACCTGCAGCGCATCAGCCTGGGCAATGCCGTCGCCAGAGCGCCCAGCGCGGCCGGAGCGTCCGCGGAGTTGACGCTGGATGCCGGCCTGCAACAGGCGGCGCTGCGCCTACTCGTGCAAGCGCGGCCGAGCGCCGGCTCGATCGTGGCCCTCGATGCTCGTAGCGGGCACGTGCTGGCGTGGGCGGAGCTCGGTTCACGTCGAGGAGGCCCGAGTCTGATTTCGAACGCGGTCGCGCCTGCCGCGAGCGTTCTGAAGATCGTCACGACCGCGGCGCTGCTCGAGCGCTCGCACGTGTCGCCCGAGAAGCAGGTTTGCGTCTCCGGCGGCCTCCGCCGCATCGATCGGCATCATCTCGATCCACCGCGTTCGCCCGGTGTCCGCTGCAGTCCTTTCGGAATGGCGCTCGGCCACAGCCGCAACGCCGTGTACGCTCAGCTCGTCACGCGTCACCTCTTGCGCGACGACTTGGTGGAGACGGCCGCTCGTTTCGGGTTCAACACTCGCCTGCCCTTCGACACCAAGGCCGCGATGGGCACGCTCGACGTCCCGTACAACGATCTGGCGTTCGCGCGCGCGGCAACCGGGTTTCACGGCAGCACGCTCTCGGCGCTGGGCGCCGCGCACATGGCGTTCGTGATCGCGAACGGCGGTCGCGCCGCCGAGCTGCACATCGTGCGCAGCGCCGGCGACTATCAGCTGTCCGAGGGCAAGCACCTGCTTCACAAAGTCATCGAGCCTGCGACCGCTCGCACGCTGACGCGCATGATGGAAGTCACGGTGCACAGCGGGACATGCCGCGACGTGTTCAGCGACGAAACCGGCAAGAGCTTTTTGCCCGGCATGCGCGTCGCCGGCAAGACGGGCACTTTGCAACCCACGCCGGACGCGGACACCACGAGCTGGTTCGTCGGCTTCGCTCCCAGCCGCTCGCCGGAAATCGTGGTCAGCGTGCTGCTCGCGAACGGCCGCGTCTGGCACCGTAAAGCCAAAGGCCTGGCGCGTGACGTACTGCGCTCCTATTTCTCCGCGCGCGGGCGCAGCGGGGTCACACCGCCATCCCCGAGTGACGCTTCGCCCGGTGATCGGGAACCCGAGCTCCTGGCGTTCGATTGATGAAACGGGCTTTAGCGCCCGGCGTTGGCTCTGCGCCGCCTGAAGCGCTGAGCGACCAGTCCGAGCCCGAGACCGAGCCACCCCGCGGCTGCGTTCGCGTGCGCGCCCGGCGCCGAGCACGCGCAGCTCTTCGGTTTCTGGGCGCTGGCGTCCGCCGCAGCCTGGGCCGCGGCG
>DATHEN010001287.1:0-6135 GCA_035318565.1 Polyangiaceae bacterium | reverse complement strand
GGAGTCGAGCGGGGCTCCGCGATCGGCGCTGGGTGCGCTCGTCGTGCTGCTCGTCGGCTGGGGGGTCGCGCAGCTGCTGAGTCTCGCGGTGAAGAAGCTCGTCGTGCGGCTCGAGCAACTCTTGCCGTCGCGGGGTCAGGTCGAAGTCGAAGACGCCGTCGGACGTCACCGCGCGGCCAAGCTGATAGCACGCGCCGTCTTTTGGATCGTGCTGCTGGTGTTCGTGATGGCCGCGACCGAGACGCTCGGTTTGCCGGTGGTCACGGCGTGGCTCAGTGGCCTGACGAGCTACTTGCCGCGTCTGTTCCTGGCCTTCGTGGTGGCGATGCTCGGGATCGTTGCCGGTCGGCTCACCCGTGGCGCCGTCAGCCGCGCCGCCAGTAGCGCGGGCCTTGGCTATGCAGCGCGGCTAGGCACGCTCGCGCAAGTGACCGTCGTCATCGGCGCGCTGCTCGTGGCCGTCGAGCAGCTCGGTGTCGAGCTCCACTTCGTGACCACCGCGCTCATGATCGCGCTCGGCTCGCTGCTCGGGGGCATGGCCCTGGCGTTCGGACTCGGCGGGCGTCCGGTGGTGGCGAACATTCTCGCCGGACACTACGTGCGGAAGCTTTACGAGGTCGGCCAGGTCATCCGCATAGACGGCGTGGAAGGACGCATCGTCAGAATGACGCCAACGGCCGTCATTCTCGAGGCCGAGGAGGGTGAGGTGGCCGTACCTACGGGCGAGCTCATCACCGTGCGCTCCACGCTCGTGGTTCGAGGGGGCTCGTGATGGACGCGGAATTTTCGATCATCGAGGCATTCGCCGCTTCGCACCCCGAAGACGTGGCGCGCGTGCTCGAAGAAAGTGACGAATCCGGCGCGGCGGCACTGCTCAGCACGCTCGGACCCGGCCGCGCCGCTCCGGTAATTCGCGAAATGGTGCCGACGCTCGCCGCGCGCCGGCTCGACCGCTTGCCGGCGGACGAGGCCGCGCGCATCACCGAAGAGCTCGGGCTGGATGCGACGGCCGCGCTGCTGCGCCGGCTCTCGGCCGCGCCGCGCGGCGCCATCCTCGACGCAGTGGCACCCGGGACGCGCGAGCGATCGCTGCGCGCGCTGCTCGCGCACGCCCCCGACACCGCCGGCGCGCTCATGGACCCGCTGGTGCTCGCCGTACCAGAGGATATCCGGGTTCGCGAAGCGCTCGAGCGCGTCCGTTCCGAACCGGCGAATGCCATGTTCTACGTGTACGTGGTCGGAGGTCGCGGGCAGCTCGTCGGCGTCGTCAACCAGCGTGAGCTGATGCTGGCCCCGGCCGATGCCGTGGTGCGCTCGATCATGGCCGCGCCTCCCGAAAGGCTGCCGGCGAACGCCAGCGCGCAGGCGATCGTCGCGCATCCGGCCTGGCGGCGGGTGCACGCGCTGCCCGTGGTGGACAGGCAAGGCAGGTTTCTGGGCGCCATCCGCTACAAGACGGCGCGCAGGCTCGAGCACGAGCTCGGCCGCGCCACGAAGGCGCCGTCTCCGGAGGTCACGGCGCGTGCCCTCGCAGAGCTCTACGGGCTCGCGTTTGCAGGCATGGGAGAGTGGGCGCTGACCGCGGTCCGCGGCCCATCGAGCGGCGAAGGCGAGGCTCCGTGATCGAAGTGCCCAGCGAGTTGAAACAGCGGCTGGTGGAGCGCTTCTTCAAGCTCCACCCCGACGACGCCGCGCGCGCGGTCGAGAAAATCAAAGCCGACGCTGCAGCGCAGTTGTTCGCCGGCGCGCCGCTCGGACCCGCCTCGGAGGTTTTTCGGCGTCTCAATCCCGACGACGCCTCGCGCGCGCTCGCGCAGATGCCGCTCGATGCGGCCCGAGAGCTGGCGCTCTCTCTCGACCCCGCTCGCACGGCGGGCCTGCTCGCCCGCTTGTCCGAAGCCGATCGCGAACGCTTGCTCGCCGCGTTCCCGCCGCGCAGCGCCGAAGAGATCCAGGAGATTCTCGTGTTTCCTCCCGGCACCGCCGGGCACCTCATGGATGCCAGGGTCACCACCTTCGCTCCGTCTACCACCGTGCAGCAGGCGCTCGTGCACATCCGAGGTCTCGGCGAACGCCGCATCACCGATCTCATGCTGTGCAACGAAGAGGGAGAGCTCGTCGGTGTGGTCGCGCTGCAGGATCTAGTCGGTGCCCAGCCCGATCAACGTCTCGATGCACTCACCCGGCGCGATCCGGTGTTCGTCGAGCCCATGACCCCGCGTGAAGATCTCGTCGACCTGCTCTCGGTGCACAAGCTCGCAAGCCTTCCGGTGCTGGACGCTCGCCGGCGTCTCGTGGGCGTACTGCTCCACTCCACACTCGTGCGCGCCGCTCAACAGGACGCGATCAGCGATCTACAGCAGATGGTGGGTGCCTCGCGTGAGGAGCGCGCGCTCTCGAGTCCCTGGCTCTCCGTGCGCACGCGCTTGCCGTGGCTGCACATCAATCTGCTCACGGCCTTCACGGCGTCAGCCGTGGTGGGCGCCTTCGAAGACATCATCGCCAAATTCACGGCGCTCGCGGTGCTGCTGCCGGTGGTGGCTGGCCAGAGCGGCAATACCGGCGCTCAGGCCATGGCTGTCACCATGCGCGGGCTAGCGCTCCGCGAAATCCGCGCGTCCCACTTCCCGCGCGTGCTCCGAAAAGAGATCATCGCCGGCCTGCTGAACGGCGCAGCCATCGCGCTGGTCACGTCCATCGGCGTCTACATCTGGAGCCGGAGCTTCGGTTTGGCCGGCGTCATCGGCATCGCAATGGTGCTCTCGATGTGCGTCGCTTCGATTTTCGGCGCAACGATTCCGATATTGCTCGTGCTGCTCAAACGCGATCCTGCTACCGCGTCGTCGATCATCCTGACCACCGTCACCGACGTAGTCGGATTTTTCGCGTTCCTGGGACTCGCCACGCTGATGAGCGGCTATTTGATCGGTACCTAACGGTTCCTGCCAAATCCTGACGCTGCAGCGCGCGAGCACCGTTTGCGTCGACGTCGTGCGGTCTGTCTGGCGATGTCCAAAGCGCGCGTTCGAGCGACGATCACGGCGCGCTTCCGAGCGCCGCCTCGTTGGCGATCGCGATTTGGGCTCATCTGTCTGTCGAGCTGTCAGGGTGAGCGCCAGGCGACGCTTCTCGTTTGGTTTTGCAAGTTCATGTCTCAACTAACAAAACCAAGTGCAAACCGCTGCGGCGAAGTCGCTGACGGCAGCGATGGCGTTGCTGCGAACAGCGAGGGGGCAGGGGGAAAGTCGAGACAGCTTCTGCCCGAAGGCGCGTGTTCGAGTGCGACGGCGAGCACCCGTTCGTGCGCTGGGCCCCCGTGGCGCGCGGCGCGCGCCGCAAGGTGGGCCCCGCCGCCCGCAGCCGGAGGCGAGGACGGCGGCCGTGCGGTGACGCTCCGCGGTAGGGGCATCCAAAAACTGCTGGAGACCTGGTGAGACGAGTTCTTGGCATTGTTCCGTGTTAGCTATTTTCGGCGCATGACGGTTACCAAGCGGGTCGAGACGTCGAGCGGCGTGGTGGAGGGCCGGTGCCGGAATGGGCACGTGACATTTTTGGGCATTCCGTACGCGAAGCCGCCGATAGGGCGTTTGCGTTGGCGTGCGCCGGAAGCGCCGGAGCCTTGGGCGGGAGTGCGAAGTGCGTTCGCTTACGGGAGCTCTGCGCTTCAGGGGGCGGTATTCGTTCCGGGCATCGTGCCGCAAGGGCCGCAAGCGGAAGATTGCTTGTATTTGAACGTGTTCACGCCGAGTGTCGAGGGCGGGCGCAAGCGGCCGGTATTGGTGTGGATTCACGGCGGCGCGTTCACGGTCGGTTCGGCGAGTCAGCCGCTGTATGACGGAGGCGCGCTGGCGGAAGCGGGTGACGTGGTGGTCGTCACCTTGAACTACAGATTGGGCGCGCTCGGATTTCTCTCGCTGGGCGAGGCGGGGAGGGCGCTCGGCAAGGTCGCGAACGCCGGCTTGCTGGATCAACTCGCGGCATTGAAGTGGGTGCAGGCGAATAGTGCTGCATTCGGCGGGGATGCGGGGAACGTGACTGTGTTCGGCGAATCGGCGGGCGGGACGTCCGTTTGTGCGTGGCTCACGAGCCCGTTGGCGGAAGGCCTGTTCGTGCGGGCCATCGCGCAAAGTCCGGCGCCGCTGGAGGCTGTTACGGAGGCAGGCGAGCAGGCCAAGACCGAAACATTTTTGGCGGCATTGGGGCTCTCAGCCGAGCGAATTGCGGAGCTGGATGCGCTGCCGATCGAGGCGCTCGTGCGTGCGCAGGCCGAGGTCGAAAAGAATGCGGAGACCTGGCCGCACTATTGCCCTGTGTTCGACCCCGCGCTCTCGTCCGGGCAGCAGGCGGATGTACTCGCGAGTGGCGCGGGGAGCCGCGTGCCGCTCGTGATCGGCTTCAATCGTGATGAATGGAACTTGTTCGAGCTATTGTCCATTTCGGAATGGAGCAAACCCCTCGAGCAAGGCGACGCGGTCGGCGTGCTCCGGCGCAAGCTTCCGGCTCGCGCCGTGGAGCGCGCGGCGCACTTGTTCGAGACGTACCGCGCGTCCCGTGAACGGCGCGGATTGCCGCACGGCAATCGTGCGATTTTGCACGCCATCCAGGGCGATGCGCGCTTTGGCATTCCCACGCTGCGCTTCGCCGAGCTGTACGCGGGACGCGGCGTGCCGACGCACGTGTACCGCTTCACGTACTCGTCGCCCGCGCTGCGCGGGGTACTCGGTGCGTGTCACGCTCTCGAGTTGCCGTTCGTGTTCGGAAACTTGCACGCGCCGGATCAGGATCGATTTGCGGGCACGGGGCCCGACGTGGAACGGCTGAGTCAGCGCATGCAGCGGGCTTGGCTGAGTTTCGCCGAGCAGAGCGATCCGAACCACGCCGATCTGCCGGCCTGGCCCGTGTACGATGAGCGCCGGCCTGCGCTGCTCTTCGACACGAAGTGTGAGCTCGCGCATGCGCCCTTCGAAGAGGAACGGCGCGCGTGGGATGGCGTATTCTGAGCTACGCCCAGGACAGCGAGAACGTGGTCTTGGCCGGCGTGAAGGTGTGCACCTTCATGTACGCTTTCCGGCAGAAGGATTCGCACGTGTTCTGGAACATGCCGCAGTAGGCGTTCTGCACGTATTTGAACTGCAGAACCGAAAAGCCGTGGAGGTCGATCTCCGCGTCTTTGGGCGAAAGCTTGTAGACGGCGAGCGCGCCACCCAGAAATACGCGATCTTGAATCTTGCCGAGCATGGACAGCGGCAGCCAGGGCGTGGCGCCGGCTTGTTTGGCGAGGCTCAGAATCGACTGAAACAGCGTGCGGTCCTGCTTTTGACCCACGCCCTTTCCGAGGGCAAGTTGTTCGGCTCGCGTGACACCGAGCGCTTCGCAGGCTCGATAGTGATCGATCGCAAGGTCGATGGGGTACCAGGCGCCGGCAATCAGCGCGCGGATCTCGTTGTGCGACCTCGGAGCGAGGTGCTGGAAGTAGGCGTCGAACAGATCGCGCTCCTCGAGGGTCTTGAGCGAGGAGAGGATCAAGGTGCCGCGCACACTGTGGGTGGGAGTGATCTCCGCCTCCGGAACCGCAAGCGGCAGAAACGGCGTGCGAACGGGTTGCAACTTCGTGGCCAGCACCAGTCGAGTGGTACGGCGCGGGCGGCCAAAGGATAAGCGCGCGAGCTCAGGCCGCCATGGACGTGGTGAGCTGAGACGTGCGTACGGCCACGTATTCGGGCGCCGGTCCGACTCGAAGCTCACTCCGCACGTCTGCGAGCGGACGCGCCAGAGCCTTCTCCCAGTCGAACCCCACGAACCAACGCGCTTTCAGCCCGCGCGCCAGCCCCTGGATGATCTGACGCCGCAGGCCAATCTCCCGGCCGCGCAGGAACGCGGCGCTGACGATCAGCGCGATGCCGGGATTTCTGGTTTGAATGAGGGTGAAAGCGAGCAACGCGGCCTCGCCGATCAGGTCCCCTTTGTAGCCCGTGACGGCGTGCCAGACGTCATGCGTGTCCCGCATGCGGTTGCGCAGATACTCGAGATCCGGATCCACTTCCTCTTCGTCGCGCACGCGGCTCGCTTCGACGAGCCCCTGGGCCGTGATGCCCTCGCTCTCGACGAAGGCGAGGTATGCGCGGCCCAGGCTGC
>DATHEN010001286.1:0-7618 GCA_035318565.1 Polyangiaceae bacterium | reverse complement strand
CACGCGCCTGGATGACGTACCAGGACTGGACCGGTGTGGGCAATGTAGGAGAATTCGTGATGGTCAGTGAAGGCGGGTCGACACCCGGCGCGCCGGATTTCGTCACGTAGCCGAACTGCACGGGGCCGCTGACGCTCGGATTCAAGAGCCGCCAGTTCGTGTAGTCGTTTCCCGCCGGCTGTTCCCAGGCGTACTTGGTTTCGCCCGGCGTTGCCATGGGGTAGTAGGAGTTCAGGTCCGTCGAGACGTCGAAGTAGGTGCGTGTCTCAGCGAACCAACGCTCCTGCGCGGCGCGAATGCTTTGCATCATGGCGCTCGCTTCCACGGTGCGAGACGAGAAGATGTGTTTGCGCACCAGCGTAACGCCAACCACGGCCAAGACGCCCACGATGGTGACGACGGCTAACAACTCTACCAGGGTAAAACCCGCCTGTTTTACCCGCGTAAAGGCTCCGGCACTACGCACGCCCATATTCCGATCGAAGAGCATAGCTCGCTTTCCCGAACCGCGCCCGCAGTCCGTGGCGCTTTCGTTCAGGCTTCTTCCGGATGGTCGCTCTCGGGGATGTCGTCGTCCGTGCCGAGAGCGTGTTTGCTGAGCCGGTAACGAAGAGATCGAAATGTGATGCCGAGCAAGGCGGCAGCGCTTTTGCGAACGCCGCTCGCGCGCTCGAGCGCTTCGACGAGGAGGCGCCGTTCGACTTCGTTCATGACGGCGTCCAGATCGCAGCCTTCCTCGGGCAGCTCGAGCAGCGAGAGGCCGGCACCCGCCGCGCTGCCACTGACCTCACGCGGCAAGTCGCCGAGGCCGATCGCCCGCGAGCCGGCGAGCGCGACCGCGCGTTCAATCACATTTTCGAGCTCGCGGACGTTGCCGGGAAACGAGTAGTTCGTCAGAGCGCGCACGGTGTCCGGCGTGAAGCCGAGCACGTCCTTGCTCATCTCGTTCGCGAACCGTTTCACGAAACGTTCGGCGAGTAGGGAAATGTCTTCACGGCGTTCGCGCAACGCCGGCAAGTTCAGGCGAATGACGTTCAGGCGGTAATAGAGATCTTGGCGAAACTTACCGCTGGCCACATCGGCCTCCACATCGCGATTCGTGGCGGCCAGCACGCGCACGTCTACCGTCACTTCCTGGGTGGCGCCCACGGCGCGTACAGCGCGCTGCTGTAACACGCGCAGCAGCTTGACCTGCAAGGTCGGCGGCAGCTCACCCACTTCGTCGAGCAGTATGGTGCCGCCCTCCGCTTCACGGAACAGGCCGAGATGCTTGGCTGAGGCGCCGGTGAACGCGCCCTTTTGGTGACCGAACAGCTCGCTCTCCATGAGCGCTTCCGGCAGCGCTCCGCAATTGACGACCAGAAATGGCTTGTCGCGCCTATCCGAACGGTCGTGGATGGCGCGCGCGACGCGCTCTTTGCCGGTGCCGCTCTCACCGGTGATGAGCACGGTGGTGCGCATGCCGGCGATGCGTCCGATGAGCTCCATGACCGCACGCATGGCCTGGCTCTTACCGATGACTTCGTTGTCGGAGAGCTGGGAAAAGCGCGCCTTGAGGCGCTGGTTTTCCGCTACCAGTGCCTGCTTTTCCAGCGCCTTGCTGACGAGCATGGTGAGCTCGGCGGGGTCGAAGGGCTTGGTGACGAAATCGTACGCGCCGGAGCGCATGGCGGCGATCGCGTTCTCCACGCTCGAATGCGCCGTGATCAGAATGACTTCGGTGCTCGAATGGCGTGTCTTGGCCGCCGCCAGCACGTCCAATCCCGAACCGTCCGGCATGGACAGGTCGGTGAGCACGATCGGGAAGGGTCGTGGATTTTGCGCAATCGCGTCGATAGCGCGCCGGCACCCGGCAGCCACCACCACCTCGTAGCCCTCACGTCGAAACAAGATCTCGAGCATCTGGCGGATGCCCGGCTCGTCATCGACGACGAGCACTTTGATGGCCTGCGGCGCTAGGGACGTCATTGCAGACAAGGGCTCACTTTAGCTGCTTGCACGGGCACGGTCAGCGTGCGGTTTGGGCGTGTGCGCCAATGTGTGCATTACGCCAGCGTCCGCTAGCGAACGCCAGTTCATTGCGGGCTATGAGGCTGAGCGGTAGGCTTCGAAGGTTCGCTTGATGGCTTCATTACTCGGTCGCGGGGGCTGGGCTAGCTCGCTGAGGCGGGCGTCTGCGTTGGTCCTGGCGCTCGTGGCCGCGGGTTGCAGCAACGGTGAGGAGCCCTCGTCGGCCCTGTTCCGTGAGCCGGGCCCGGATTCGGGCCTGCCCTCGCTCACCACTCGGGCGATTCACTTCGAGCCGGCCGAAAGCGTCCTGCTCGTTCCCGGCGAGCAGCGCACTGTGCACGTACGCGTGAGCCCGGCCGGAATTCATCGCGTGCGCTTCGCGTTGCTCGGCAGACCCAGCGTGCCGCGCGATGCCTCCCTCGATCGCAGCGAGAGCACGACGGCCGCTGACGGCACCGCTTCGGTACTGCTCACGGCTCCCACGGTGTCCACGCTCTTCACGCTGCGCGCCTCGCTCGATGACGAGGCGGCCGCCGAGACATCGGTGAGCGTGAGCAACAGCGGCTTTGCAACGCTGGAGGTCGAGCCGCACTATGCCGGTCAGCGCGACGTGGCCGAGTGGGTGGTCAGCGTGCACCAGGGCGCGACGTGCGGGCAAATTACGTCGGAGCCCGGCTCTGACGGCGCGCTGCGCGTGGCGGCCCCGAGCGGACAAGCCGCGCGCGTCACCGGTATCCCGCTGGGTGTTCCGCTCGCGTTGCGCGTGCGTGCGGGCTACTTCGCGTTCGGCTGCAGCGAGCTCGGCAAGCTCGCGCCGGACAGCTTGAACGAAGTCGAGCTCGAGGTGAAGGACGTCCCGCTCAAGCTCGCCGGCACCGAGCTCGACGTGACCCTCGGCATCGAGCCGCCCTCCGTGCCCTGGTCGAGCAGCCTGCGCCCGGCAATGGACGCCGTGTTGGGCGAGCTCAGCGGGAGCGCGGACGACGACGTGGAAGCCCTGCTCGACGCCATGCGCGCCGAGATCGAGGCTCCCTTGTCGCCGAGCGGCTTCGATGCGGCCCGCAGCAGCAAGGACTGGGATGCAGCGGTGCGCCGTGCACTGGGCGCCGGAGCTGGCAGCGCGCTACGAACGCCGATCGAGGCGTGGATGAAACAACGGCTGACCGACTTGAACTCGAGCAGCGCGTTCGCCGGGGTCTTGAAGGTGCCACCGGACAGCACGCTGCGCGCCACGCTCCAGCTCGAGAGCATCGCCGGGGTCGACGCCGTCGAAGCCGGCTTCCGCGCGCTGAATCCAGTCGCAGTTTCGAGCAAGGCCGGTGACACGATCCTGATCGGCGCCGATCAAGCAGCGCCCGCCGATCTGCGCTTGCCGTGGTCCCCTTCCCGGCTGCTCGCCGCCCTCGCGCGCCGTTCGGCGCGCGCCGCGTATCCCACGGCGAACAGCGTGGACGAAGCCCTTGCCGAAGCGCTGAGCTGCCGCAAGGTCGCGCAGGCGCTCGTCGCCAACGGCGTGCAGAGCGGCGTGGCGTATGCCGGCTGCGACCTCGGCTGCAGCCAGGACCTGTGTGGGGCAGCCCTGCAAGCGCTCTGGTCGCGGGCTCAGAATGCAGTTCCCGCCACGCTCGCCAGCAGCAGCTTGTCGCTGAGCGCCGCGGGCAGCGCCAACATCGACGCGTACGCGAGACCCCTTGCCTTCGGCGGCACATGGCTGGGCAAGCTGGCCGCCGCCGGCGCCGTCGCGTCCGTGGGCGGTAATATCAGCGGCTTCTCGCCCGCCGCCGCCGAGCTCAGCTTCTGATGCGCATGCGCATCAAACGCAGCTCGATCGCGAAAGCATAAGCAGCCAGCGCCTCGAGCTCGCTGACTTCGCGTCCGCCGCGCGTGTCACGCACCAGCGCACGAAATTCCAGGTAACGCCTGCCCTCTGCGCCGAGTAGCAGCGCGACGACCGCAGGATCCCGCGGAGCATCCGACGTGCTGCCCAGCACCGACCCCGCACTGGCCAGCACCCGCGCGACGAGCTGCTCCGTGGCGGAGAGAGCGCGGCCGTACTGGTGCGCAGCCAGCGCCGCTTCGAGACTTTTCACCAACGCGCGTTCGGCACTGGGCCAAAGCGCATCAAAACTCATCCCACCCGCCAGCGCAGTCACGGCAGGGACGGCTTTCGCCTGCTCGTGCTCGTGAACCTGGGCATGCGCGTGCACGATCTCAGGCTCGCGTACTGGCAGAGGCGCGTGTGGGATTTCGGGCTCGGGCTCGGGCTCGGGCGTGACGGGCTTTAGCGGAGCTGTGACGGCTCTTGCGGCATCCTCGCCGGGATCCGCGTCCGGTAACCCACTGAGCCGCAACATGCTGAACGACTCCGTGCGCTTCATGCCGGTAGAAATCGGCGCGCGGTTCGAGTCTGCGCCGTAGTCCTCCTCCGCGCGCCGCAGTGCTTCTGTCAAGCCTCCCTCCGGCAATTCGAGTTGCTGGAGTGGCAGCCCGCGTCCCTCGGGTACGCGCTTTTCGAAATCGTCCAGCACGGCGCGCGCGATCGCTTCCAGCGCTTCGTACACGCCGTCTCCATGCGTGGCCACGGTCGCGAAGCTCGGCGCGCCATGTGCGTTGAGCTTGCGCTCGAGCTCCTCGATCGGCACCACGTCGCTCAAGTCGCGCTTGTTGTACTGAATCGCGTGTGGCACATCGCCGAGACTGCGCCCGTGCTCGCGCAGATTGTCTCGCAGATTGTCGAGACTCTCGCTGCTGGCGTCCGCGCGCAGGCGCTGCGAATCCACCACCAGCACGATGCCGTCTGCGCCGGTGAGCACCAGCTTGCGCGTGGCATTGTAGTAAACCTGGCCCGGGACCGTGAACAGTTGCAGCCGTATCCCTAGCCCGCGCAGCGTGGGCAAGCGGATCGGCAGATAGTCGAAGTACAGCGTGCGATCGACGGGCGTGGCGAGGCTCACCATCTTGCCGCGATGCTCGGGCTTGGCCGTAGCGTGAATGTGCTGCAGCGTGGTCGTCTTACCGCCGAGCCCGGGCCCGTAGTACACGATCTTGAAAACGAGTTCCCGCGCGAGCGGGTTCACTACGGGCATGCGTGCCTGCGAGGATAGAACAGATTCGTCACCCTCGCGAACAAGAGCGCACTCGGGGCGCACAGCCCGGGCGGCCGCCGATCACGATTCGCGCTCGACCTCGATGGCCTTGCGCAATTTCCAGATGGGCGACGTCGCGGACAGCACGATCGAGGCCAGGCTCAAGATCAAGCACAGGCCTGCCAGAACCGCAAAAACCCGCTTGTGCCGCTCGGGCCGGCGCTCGCGCTGAAGCAGAAAGCCAATCGGAAAGCCCGCCACGAACCCGCCGAGGTGCGCGGCGTTGTTCACCGGGAATGCGAAGGCGAATGCCACAGCGTACACGGCGAAGCGCAGCAGCACGTTTTTCCACTCGGGATCCCGGCGCGCGTACAGCCAGCCGATGAACGCGCCCATCATACCGAACAGGCTGCCGCTCGCTCCGGCGGTGATCCAGGGCACGCCCAGGTACGTGTGCCACAGGTCGCTGACGATGAAACCCGCCGTCCCCGTCACCACGAACAAGAGCGCGAAGCGTGCGCCACCCACCTGCTGCTCCAGCATGCGACCCAGGTACAGGAGCGACAACATGTTCAGCCCGAGGTGCACCAGGTTCAGATGCACGAACACGGCGGACAGGTAGCGCCAGGGTTCGAAGCGGCCGAGGTCGAAACCGATGGCTCCCCAGCGCAAGAGCTCGGACGCTGCAAAGTAACTGCCGAAAATCGGCGGTAATCCCCCGCTGCCGAGCGTGCCCAGGGCGAACACCGCGAAGCACAACCCGGTAAAAAACCGGGTCATGAAGAGCTCCGTGCTGAGCACCTGGCGGAAGAACGAAGCGCCCGCACGGGTTGCCGGCCCCGTAAGCCTGCGCTGGCAGCTGTGGCAAGTGGTCTCGTCAGCACCGTTCAGGCGCCGGCAAAACGGGCAAATCTTGGAACCTGCGGCCATGAACGGGATGAGGGTTTGCTGGTCAGTGCCGGCGAACGCAAGTAAAACCGGCGACAGCACGGCTTTTTGCCTGCTGTTTTGGCGTAAGCGCCGGGCAGCCTCTCGCGTTCTGTCAGGGTATGCACGCCGCGGCCGCTAGCTTCGCCTTCCAGCCACCGGCCCAGCCGCCTGCCTCGTGGGCTCGGTCTGCATCGGCTCTATGGCCGCGCTGGGGGTCGTATACAGTTGGCCACGTGCTCCCCGCGGACGCAGACGCCCTCGAAGCCGAGCGTTGCTTGTGTGAGCGCGCGCAGCAGGGCGATCGCCAAGCGCTAGGGGCGATTTTGCAACGGCACGGCCCGCGGCTGTACCGGAGCGTGCTCTTGCCGCGGCTCGGCAGTCGAGCGGCGGCCGAGGAAGCGCTGTCGACGACTTACATGAAGGTCGTGGAGCGTTTCGCCCAGTTTACTTGGCAGAGCGTCGGGGTTTACCCGTGGCTGCGCGTCGTGGCGCTGCGCGTGGCGCTCGATCAGATCCGCTCACGCAAGCGGGAAGTCTTGTTCGAGCCTCCGGACATCGAGCGAGAAGTCGATGCCGCCGAGCGCGAAGCGCGCGATGCCGAAATGATCGAACGGCACGATCTCGCCGTCGCCCGCCGCAAAGTCGAAGGCCTGCTCGACCGCATCAACGAGCGCTATCGTGTAGCCATCCGCTTGCGCGTCCTCGAGGAACGCTCGAGGGAGGAAGCAGCGCGCGAGCTGGGCGTCAGCGTGGGCACCTTCGACGTGGTACTCCATCGCGCCATGGCCGCCCTGCGCAAGGTTTTGCAGGCGGAGGAAGGCCGAAACCCATGACGCGCATTCCTTCGGACCCGGCTCTCTCCCCCGAGGGTGAGCTCGACCACGAGCTCGTGACTTTGCTGCGAGCAGCGTGGTCGCCGGACGACCTCGACGAGGCGCTGAACCGCACGCTCATCGAGCTGGCTCTGGAAGATCCCTTGGCCGAACCGAGCGCCGACGAGCTCGTGGAAAGCGATCGGCTGCGGCGTGCGCTCGACGGCGAGATCGACCATCCCAATCTCGCTCTTTTGGCTGCGTTACGCGCGGCCGTCAAACCCGGCGATCCGCCGGCGGCACTGACCTCGAGCCTCCAGGAACCGGCCGCGAAGGGCAGCAACGTGATCGCGCTGCGGCGCGCGCCCGGCAGCCGCGCGCGCGGCGTCTACGCCGTGGTCGGTGCGGCGGCGGCGCTCGCAGCTCTGGCCGCCAGCGCGCTTCTCTTCGTTCTGCCCGCAGAGAAGCGCGCCGCACCCCTGGCCGCGAGCTCGGCGGCGCCTGCGCCGCTGCCCGAGCTCCGTGTCACGCGCTCCACGCAGGAGTTGTTCAGCGAGAAGTTCGCCGCCGGCGAAACCTCCGCGCGCGTGGATCGCATCGCGGAGGTGCGTGCGCGGGAGCTCCGTTCGAACCGCTACGCGCTCTGGGGGGTACGGTGAGCGCCGGCGCGGCAGGGCGGCTTCGTGTCGCGTTCGTCCTGTGCGCGGTCGCGGGCACTTTCGCGTGTAGCAAGGGCGAGGCGCCCGCCCCTGCGACGAGCGCCTGCCCGGACGTGCCGGG
>DATHEN010001285.1:0-8592 GCA_035318565.1 Polyangiaceae bacterium | reverse complement strand
ATTCTCTTCGCGCGTGTTGGGATCGCGCGAGCGGCGCGCGATCCTCTGCTCACTGACACTCCTGGCCGCACCCGCGGCGAGCGAATGCGGGCAAACGCCCAATACGTCGCCGCTGCCGTGCGACATCGACAACATTCTCCGCGAGAAGTGTCAGGCCTGCCACGGCTCGACCCCGAAGTTCGGCGCTCCCATGCCGCTCACGACGTACGCCGATCTGCTGAAGCCGTCGTCAGTGTCGGGCGAGACTGTTTGGCAGCGCATGAACGGCCGCGTGAATCACGCGACCAGTCCCATGCCGCCGATCGGTCAAACGCCGCTCACGGACGCGCAGAAGGCGCGCTTGAACGAGTACTTCGGGCAGCGGGCGCCAGCGGGTACGACGACCTGCACGAATCTGGTTCCTCCCGGTGACTTGAACGCGCTGTCCGGTCCGGAATATCTCCCGTGCACACCGAACGTGCAGCTCACGGCACACGCGGCCGGCTCGACGGCCAAGTACAACGTACCGACCAGCTTTTCGAACACGTACTCCTGCTTCACGTTCAGAAATCCGTTCCCGTCGGGTCAGCACTCGCTCGCGTTTGCGCCCATCATCGACAACGACCGCATCGTTCATCACTGGATCCTGTACGGAATGAGCTCGGGATCCGACGGTGCCGTGGTGACGGGTGGAAGCTGCTATACGGCGACCGTCAACGGCACGATGGTCGCTGGCTGGGCTCCGGGTGGCGCGAACGCGGTGATGGCGAACGACGTCAGCCTGAACCTGAACTACCCGTTCTACACGCTGCAAGTGCACCATTCCAACATGACGGGCTCCGCGCAGACCGACGCCAGCGGCGTCGCGTTCTGCTCCGGGTCACCGCGCCAGAACGTGGCAGGCATCATTACGCTGGGTACGTCGAGCATCACCATCCCGGCAGGCGCCACCAACGTGTCAGCTACGGGGACGTGCGGAAACATCTCGGCTGACGGCTCCGACATCACCGTCATCAGCACCTCGCCGCACATGCACTTGCGCGGCAACGCGTTCCGCACGGAACACTGGGGCTACGACGACCTCTCCAACATCCCGAGGTGGGACTTCGACGTGCAGCGCTCCTATCCGCTGTTCCCGCGCCGAGTCGTGAAGCGGAACGAGACGCTCCGCACCACGTGTTGGTACAATAACCCGACCACACGAGCCATCGGCTACGGCCCGGCCACGACCGACGAGATGTGTTACGACTTCATCACCGCCTACCCGTACGACAAAGCCATCCACAAGTGCGGACCGGCGATATAGCCGTCTGAACCGTAAGCGTGCGATCCCCTCGACCCGGACTCGTCCGGGTCGAGGCGTTTCTGGGCCTCGCTCGCGCTCAGCGCGCGGCGCACTGCAGGACGGCGTCGACGATCAACGGATCGCGCACGTCGTCCCCTCTGCCCGTCAAGTGTACGTGGTCCGAGTTGAACAGCGGGCACGTCTGATTCGGTGTCGACTGCCAGCGCGGGCACTCCCGCTCCACGGCGGCCGCGAAGTCTGCAATGACCACGTTGCCCACGGCGGGATCCGCAGCGATGGCCTTCAGCAGGGTATTCACCCGCCCGATCTCACGGCTCACCTCCGGCGACTCGCTGGATTTGGCGGCAACTGTCACGAGCACGAGGCAGGTGTCCGGGTTGTGTGCGCGGATCGTCTCGATCGCCGTGTACGCCGCCCGCACGACGGCCCAGCGTTGCAGCTCGCGCTGCTCCGCGGGCACGCGCGGCAGCAGGCGAGCCTCGTTCGTGCCGAATGCCAACACGAACGTGTCCGGGCGGGTCAGGGCGCGTTCGCGCACCACGTCGAGCCACGAATAGAAGGTTTGTGCAGGTCCGCTGATGATCCACGTGCGCTGGCCGGACAAGCGCAGGCGCTTGCCGATCGGCATTGCGCAGTAGTCGGGTGCTGTGGGCTGCAGCTCGGGACAGAGCTCGCTTTTCGCGACGAGACTGTCCCCCACGACGGCGACCCTGGGTCCGATGATGTTCTCGGAGTAGGTGCGCGATCCACCCGTGAGCGGAGAGAAGACGCACTCGCCGTCCGGTGACGTGAGCGCCGTGACGGCGTACTTGGCACCGAGGTACGGCACGTCCACAATCGGAATCAGAGAATCCCAGATCGTATATCCGCGGATCGAGCCGCCCGTGACGATCACGTCCGGCTGCAGATGGTTGTAAGGCCAATCAGCCACCGGCCGATGGTGCAGCTGCCAGCCCGCGCCCGACGTGGAGCCGTCCCGCGCGCGTACGGCGTCGAGCCTGTAGGACCTCGTGCCGAACAGCGGGGATTCACTCCACTCCACGCGCACGTTTGGCATGTCCGGGCAGGTGTGCACGTGAGTTTGTGCCGAAGCTGCCGCGGAAAAACTCAGCGATGCGCTAACCAGTGTACCGACTACGCCGTGAATGCGTCGCTTCGTCCCCATTGCCGGCCTAGTTAAGCATGTGAGGGAAGCGCGGCGTAGAAAACGGGGCTCGCCGCTCGGCGCCAGCGAGCTACCTTGCAGCCGTGGTGATCATCATCAGCGGCATCGCCGGAAGTGGCAAGACTACCGTCGGGAGCGGCCTCGCGCTGAGGCTCGGCTTCGAATTTGCGGATGCGGACGCGTATCATTCTGCAGAGAACCGCGCGAAGATGCACACCGGCCTGGGGCTCGACGACGCCGATCGCGAAGGCTGGCTTCTGACGTTGGAGCAGCTCGTGGTGTCACACCTCGAGAGCAGCGCGGGCTTGGTACTGGCGTGCTCCGCGCTGAAGGAAAGCTATCGAGAGCGCCTGCGCAAGGACCCCCAGCGAGTCGTGATTTTCGTGTTGCGTGTCAGTCCGCAGATTCTGGCGAAGCGGCTGCAGAAGCGTGCCGTGCACTTCGCCGGGCCGGCGCTGCTACAGAGCCAGATCGATACCTTCGAAGCCCCGCGGCGCGACGCGGTGGTCGACGGCGCGCGCCTGCCCAGCTTCGTGGTGCGGCGCATCGAACGACACCTGTGCGTGCTCGTCGGGCGGTCGCGCTTGCTCGCCTGAGGATATCAGCCTGCTTTGACGGCCGCTTCCGCGCTAGCGCGACTGGCGTGCGGTTCGGCGGGCTCGGCGATGGGACTCGGCACGATGCGCTTGCCGTACATGCGCGCATAGACCTGCGTCAGCTCCGCGCCCATGAACAGAATCTGCGCCGAATAGTACACCCACAGTAAGAATACGATGATGCTCCCCGCCGCGCCGTAGCTGGACGTGACCGCGGCTCTGCCGAGATAAAGGCCGATCAGAAATTTGCCAATGGTGAAGAGCAGAGCGGTAACCGCCGCGCCCACCCAGACGTCGCGCCAGGCGATTTCCGCGTCCGGCAGGAACTTGAACATCATGGCGAACAGGCACGTGATCAGCGCCAACGACACGACGTGCATGCCGATCTGCCAGACGATCACGGCTCCGGGCAGAGCTCCCTCCGTCCATTTGCCGAACGCGGCGAGTCCGGCGCTCACGATCAACGCGACCAACAGCAAAAAGCCGATGCCGAGCACCATGCCGAGCGAAAGGAAGCGTTGGCGGATCACCTGCCATACGCCACGGCCGGGTTTGGGTTTTACCTCCCAGATCGTGTTCAGTGAGTCCTGGAGCTCGGCGAACACGCCGGTTGCCCCGAACAGCAACACCGCCAGGCCGATCACCGTAGAGATCACGCCGCTGCGTGGCTTGTCCGCGCTCTGCACCATGGATTCCACGGTTTTTGCGCTGTCGTGGCCTACGAGACCCTGGAGCTGCGTCAAGATCTCGCCGCGCGCGGCCTCCTGCCCGAATGCGAGTCCGGCAACCGCAATGGCAATGATGAGCAGCGGCGCGACGGAGAGCGCGGTGTAGAAGGAGAGGGAGGCGGCCAGGCGTGGTGCGCCATCCTCTTTCCAGTCCGTTGCGGCCTGCTTCAACAGAGGCAAGACGCCACGTGTCTCTCCCGCAGGCGCTGGCGGACTCCCCTCGGGTTTATTCCGGGTTCTGCTGGCCACGCACTCGGCGGGTGCAATCCACGTGCCTGCGCGCGAGACGTTGCGCGGTCACGCGAGCTACTTCCGCGGAGCAGAGCCGCCCAGGCTCGATGGCAACACGAACTCACGGGAGCGTAAGAGCTCGTCGGCGAGCGTGGCCGTGTCTCGACGCCGACCGAGCGGCGGTTCTGGCGTGGCTTCCAGGAGCGACAAGACTCCTTGCTTGAGCCGTGTGGGAAGAACGCTGTCCAGGTACTCGAGCGCCGTACCCCGAATGGCCGCGTTGCCGGAGTACAGGCCGTGGTAAGCGAGCCGCAGCGGTTCGCGCTCGAGCACGATGCCGAGCAGGGTCATGACGTACTCCACGCCGCGATGCGCGCGCTCGTGGATTGCGTGCTCCCCAAACTCGGGGCGATCGTCGAGCGCGTCGCGCTCACGCCGGCGGGCTGCCGGAGTGCTGCGGTCCTGCGCTAGCTCGTCTTCGATGGCGTCGAGCACGCGTTCGCGCGGCAGCTTTGCCGTCGGTGAAAGCTCCGCGATGCGCAGCAGCGCCAGCGCACACTGATGCCGGACGGCGAGCTCGCCATCGAAGAGCCCATCTACCAAGACTCGTATCGAGCGCGGGGTCGGGCAGCTCTCGAGCACGCGTGGAATACGCCGGCGGAGCACCGGGCTCGCGTTCGGGTCGAGCAGCGCGTCCGCCATCGCGCCGAGGGCGAAGGGCGCCAGCTCGCGTAGCGCCGGTAGCGCGTCACGCGCGAGTTGATCGTTTTCGAGGAGGGGTAACACGCACCAGACGAGCTCACGGGGCAGCGGCTGTGTCAGCTCCGCACGCACGCGAGCAATGTCCCCCGAACGCAGGATCGCCGCTCGTTCGAGCAGCGAGTCGCCCGCGATGCTCTGGCCGCGCGGGGTATCGGCTTCGTCGTCCAGGTGCAGGCCCACGTAACCGGGCGCCACTTCGAAGCCCGCAGCTCCGCTCGAGGTCATGAGTAGGGCCGGCGCCAGCTCGTGTTCGCGCTCGTGACCGGGCGGACTGGAATCGCGCTCCGGCGGCTCGCTGCGCTGCTTGGCGATGGCCGCCAAAATCTGCGCGCGATCGAGGGAGACGCTCTCGGCCAGCGTGCGTTGAGTGGTCGCGTCGAACACGCGCGCGGGATCCAGGTGCAACGTGCCGTGCCGGAGCCGGCTCGCCAGCGCGTCCACATAACCGCGATGCAGGCGCAGAGCACACAAAAGCGCGACCGTTGCAGCGCCCAGCGCCAGCACCAGCAGCACGGTTTCCCCGTGCACGTGCGCGAGCGGTACCAAGAGCGCCGACAGCGCTCCGCCGGTCATGGTGCCCACGCGATCGACGCCCACGTCGATGAGCATCTTGGTAGGGCGCTTCTGAGCCGGTGGCAGCGGCGTGTAGAAGAGCTCGTAGCCCGAGCGGAACACCGACGCCTGCACCACGGCGTCCGAACCGCGCAGCAGCGCCGCCGACCACAGCGCTGGCATCACGAGCGCCGTCAAACCCGCGCAGAGTACCGCGCACGGCAGCAGCGCGACGCTGCCCGCGAGACCGAAGCGGTCGAGAATGGGTCGGGTGAGGGTGAACTGTACGAGTAGCGCGAGCACGCCGACGCCTGCGTGAAACGACGCAAAGAAGGCCGTCAGAGCGGCGGTGTCGGGGAAACTCCGGACCGCTTGTGCTCCGAGCAGGTAGTCGAGCAATGCCGAGCTGAACGCAGACAGCGCGACCAAGCCCGCAAGCGAAAGCAGGTAGGGGCTCTCGCGCAGCGTCTTCAACGAGGAGCCGCTCGAGACCTTGGTCGAGCCACGAGTCTTCGTATGCGTTCGCGAGCGGCCCGTCAGCGGTAGCACGGCGGACAGCGCCAGCAGATTCAACGCGCCGAGCATCGAGAGCAGCACGGTCAGACCGTGCGTACCACTCACCACCCAGCTCATGATCCCGCCGAGCACCCCGCCCAGGCTGCCGCCGAGGGCGATGCGGCGGACCTCGCGTTTGGCCGTGCGAGGATCGAACCACTCGTTCACCAAAGACCAGAGCGCCGCCACCAGCGTCGCTCCGAATGCTGCGACGTGCAGGTAGAGCAGCACCGCGACGACACGCGCAAACTTGCCGAGTAGGGCACATTCGATGCCGTACAAGACCGCGCTGGTCACGAGCGCGCCGACCAGAAGTGCCGCGGGCGACTTGCGGTTCATGACCAATGCCGCCACGAACGCCGCGAGAAGCGACACCCCGGCGCCGCACATGAGCATGCGTGGCAGGAGCGCCACGTCGAAGCAGGTCAAGAAGAGCGCGTCGCGCGCCGCTTTGGCAGCCACCAGGTGAGCGATCAACGCCGCCGACACGAAGGTGGCCGGCAACACTCCGCGGACCCCCGCGCCGCGTGGAGAGCCGAGCCGTCGGTCTGCAGTTCCAGGAGGCACCCTCACACCTTAGCCCAGAGCGCTGCGAGGCTGCAGTCCACACCCGCGCCTCGAGCTCGGTCCAGAAGCTCCGGCCCAGGTAGCCGAAGGCGGCGCCGTTGCAATGCCGTGCATGCGGCCAAGGCTCGGGGCCCTATACTCTTGCCGTGCCGCGCTCCATCCCCCCTCCGCGTCGCTCGGACGCGCCGATGGACACCACGCAATCCGGGCGCTTTTATCAGCGGCGGATCGCGCTGTTCGCGCGCATCATGTTTCTTCAGTCCTTCGGCTTCGCCATCCTCGCCAACATCCTGCGTCTGACGATGCAACCGGGAAGCAGCCTGGAGGTGGTGCTGGCCGACCCCGGCAACCACTGGCACCTGGCCGCGGCGTTTTCATCCCTGCTGGTGTGGTTCGTGCTCACCCGGCGTTCGTTCGAGCTCGGCGCGCTGTTCTGGTTCGACGCGCTGGCCAGCATTACGCCCATGATCCTCTACGCCGTGATGGCTCGCTTCGACACCGCGCCGAGTGGGCGTATGGAGCTCATTTTACTCTTGATCGGCAACTTGTACCAACTCGCGCGCGCGGTCATGGTGCCGAGTAACGCGCGCTACACGGCGCTCTTGGGTTCGCTGATGTGCGTTCCCATTCTCACTTACACGTGGATCTCCGAAGTAGCCGCGCAGCGAGCGGGCACGGGCACCGGAGCGCTGCTGGCCACGTCGTATACGATTCTGTGGTGTTTGGCGGGCATCGTCACTGCCAGCTTCGGCTCGCGCGTCATCTACGGTCTGCGCCAGGAAGTGCGCGAGGCTCGGCAGCTCGGCCAGTACACGCTGGTGCACAAGATAGGGGAAGGAGCCATGGGCAGCGTTTACGAGGCTCGGCATGCCTTGCTGCGGCGGCCTACGGCTATCAAGTTGTTGCCTCCCGAAAAGGCGGGCCAGCACAACCTGTCCCGCTTCGAGCGCGAGGTGCAGCTGACGAGCCAGCTCACTCACCCGAACACGATCGCCATCTACGACTACGGGCGTACTCCCGACGGCATCTTCTATTACGTCATGGAGTACCTCGACGGCATGGATCTGCAGTTGCTCGTGGATTTGGACGGAGCGCAGGAGCCGTCTCGAGTGGTTCACATCCTCGAACAGGTCGCGGGCGCTCTCGCCGAGGCGCACTCCGTCGGCCTGGTTCATCGCGACATCAAGCCAGCCAACATCATCCTCTGTGAGCGAGGGGGCGTTTCGGACATCGCGAAAGTGGTCGACTTCGGACTCGTGAAGAACATCGAATCCGGCAAAGAGGGCCTGTCACTCGGTGCGAGCACGGATACGCGCATCATGGGCACGCCACTCTATTTGTCTCCGGAGGCCATCCGCGACGCGAACAGCGTGGATGCTCGCAGCGATCTGTACGCGCTGGGCGCCGTTGGTTACTTCTTGCTCACCGGCAGCAGCGTCTTCGAGGCCAACACCGTCGTGGAAGTGTGCTCCCATCATTTGCACAGCCAACCCGTGCCGCCCGACGTGCGCTCGGGTCGCGCGCTGCCCCAGGATTTGCAGCGCTTGGTGCTGCGCTGCTTGCAGAAGGATCCAGCCGAGCGCCCGCAGACCGCTGCGGAATTGGCGCTCGCGCTGCGTCGACTCGCGGTGCCCGAATGGACTCAGGAGCGGGCACGTGAATGGTGGGCGAGCGTCGATCGGACGCGCATTCGACGAGCTGCAGGTGAGCGAGCGCGATCCCGATCGGGATCCCAAGCTACGGCGACGATCGCCGTGGATCTGAAGAAGCGCTCATTCGCCAATACGGACGTCGCGTGAATGCGAGCGTATCGATCATTCGCATACGCACGTGCATGCACGAACTCGTGCAGTCGGGATGCATCCGTGCAGGAACCGCGCAGGCCAAAATAGGGGACTCCCTGCGAACACACAGCGCGCGCGCCTACGCTGAACACAGCTGATTCGCGCTGGATTACGCGTGTGAGGCACGCGAGAACGAGTTGCGACGTGGAACGTTCGCGCTGTTGCAGCGCGCCTACTGCAGCGCCGCAAAGTGTCAACATTAACGGCAATTGAATGCTCCAATACACCTGTCTTGATGAACGTATGCGCGCGACGGTGCGTACTCCAGGGTGGTAATGTGTGAGTCTTGGTGGTGGTCGAAACGGCA
>DATHEN010001284.1:0-5600 GCA_035318565.1 Polyangiaceae bacterium | reverse complement strand
CGCCAGCGCGCCACCCCGGGCGGCTCCGCCCGACCCGAGGACGGCCCCGGTCTCGGTGATGACGTCATCCGCCGAGCTTCCCGCCTGTGCCGTATTGTAGGAAACGTCCACGCCCTGGAGCTGCACGAGCGCGGCGCCGTCCAAAGGCTGTGCAACGCCGCCGCCGTGCGCATCGCCGCCCTTCGAACCGCCGCCCGTCGAAGCGAAGCCGGTAGCGCCTTTACCGCCGATCGCGCGGTTGCCGCCCACCGCGCCGCCTTGGATCGTCAACGATCCAACCACGTACACGCCTCCTCCGTACGCGCCTCCAGCCGGCTCCGGTTGAGATGCGTCCGGGGTGCGCACGCTGTCCGCGCCGCGCGCGCTGTTGCCGTAGATTTCCGAGCGGGTCGCGCTGAAGTTGCCACCGACGTAGAGCCCGCCACCGTAGGCTGCGCGGTCGCAGCTGGTTCGGTCGTCGCATTCAGCGGGTGTCGCCGTGACCGCGTTGTTGGTGATCTGAGCCTGGACGAGGGTGACGTCCCCGTCCGCCCGCACACCACCGCCCATCAGGGTACCCGTGCCGGTCAACGTGCCTCCGGTGATCCCTACATTGGCGAGCGTCAGCGACGGAGAACGCGCGTCGAGCACGCGCTCGCCCGCGCAGCGCTGCTGGATGATCGTACCCGCGCCCACGATCGTCACTCGGCCGAGCGAGGTGAGATCCAGATCCCCGGCGGCGTTCGAGTCGTCGCGGCCGCAGAGCGTGAGATCGATCGCGCCGGGAGGCAGCTCGATGCGATAGTGGGATTCCGGGTCGGCGTTCAGCGTCGCGATCGCCGCGCGCAGCGAGCCACTGCCGCCGTCTTCGACGTTCGTCACGTGTAGCGTCTGCTCCGGTTCGCATGAAACCGCCATGCAAGCCACACCCAGCACCCCGATGTCACGAATGCTCGAGCTCAGTGCGTGTTTCATGATCGCCCTCCGCCCGTGAGCGTAGCGAACCGCGAGCGCGCCCGCGTGCGGCATTTATGCTCATGTTCGCGCTGGCCCCGCACAGTGCGAACATGTGCGGCGCGCACTAGATGCTCTATGCTCGAAGCGTGCGTATCTTGGCGATCTGCGGCAGCCTGCAAGCGAACTCCGGAAATCTACGATTGCTGCACTCGGCTGCTTCGTCGGCTCCTGCCGGCGTAGAAATTCAGGTCTTCGACGGTTTGCGAGACTTGCCGCTGTTCAACCCAGATCTGGAAAGCACTGAAGCGCCCGAAGCCGTACGCGCCTGGCGAGCGGCGCTGGCAAGCAGCGACGCCGTGTTGATCGCGTCACCGGAGTACGGTCACAGCTTGCCGGGAGCCGTGAAGAACGCCATCGACTGGGTGATCGGATCCGGCGAGCTCGAAAGCAAAGTGGTCGCGATCACCGCCGCCGTCCCGGCGCGTGAACGCGGGCGCTTGGGCCTACAAGCGCTGAAGCAAACGCTCGGCGCAGTGAACGCGAAAGTCGTGGGTGGAGAGCCCATTCCGAAAGGCCCCAGCTTCGACGCCGAAGTGGCCGAGCTCGTTCAGGCGTTGGTGACCAGCGTGGCACGAGCCAGCCAGACTTGAACGGCGCCAGCGAAGCACGATCCGCCGTGCTCTTCTCGGCGCTGCGACCTTGGCTTTAGGAACTGGCGAAGGACGCGGGCGTCACACAGCGCGCATTTATTTTCTGGAATTGGTACATACAAAATATATTTTTAAGTATGTACACAATATGCTAACGTGAGCGGCGGTCTGGCTGAGGGCCGCGGTGATGCTGGTTTCGCTCGCCACGCCAATATGCTCCGGCAGGTCGCTCGACAACTCGATGACTGGATTGCTGCGCAAAATCGCGAAGCGCGGCGCGAGGGGCTTCCGACCATTCGTTCCTGTCACATCCGTGTCGTCGGTCAGACGGCCCTGCTGGAGGTCGGTGTTCCTCTGACACTTGTCGCCACCCGCGACGTGGACGTCACCGCGGACTACGAGTCCGCTGTCGAGGCAGAGTTTCGGCGTTTGTTGAGGATGAAGGGGCGCGAGCTCAATCCGCTGGGACACGAGATCTGGATGCCGCGAGAAACGCGATACTCGATGCTCCATGCTGGGCGCAGCGTAGAGCTCTCGGTAGCGGACCCGGAAGCCGTTCTGGTCTCCAAGGCGCTCAAGGCACCCGACAAAAACCTTGCTTTGATCATCGAGTACCTGGCCCGAGGTCCATCCACGCGTTTTCTGACTCTCGCAAAGAAGTACCGCATCAATCTAGAGCAATTTCTATGAGCGAAAAGAACTCCGACCTTCGGGCGCGAGCCAAGGCCCGCCACGCACACTTTGCTCGGCGCCGACGCGATCCGCGTTATCAGCGCGTCATCGGAAGATTCAAGGCTGCCAAATTGCTCATCACGAACGACGAGGTACCAGAACACCGCGAGCCGATCACGGTTTCGGACACGCTATGGGCAGGGGAAGTCGAGCCAAGGTTGATCGAGCTACTGCCCGCGGCGATTTTGAAAAAGCCTTCTCTGTTCGTCGACATCGAGTCACTGCCGCATGACCTAGCGTCCGTGGTGGGTGCAATTCGACGCCACGAAACACCGCCTCCGCTCCGGGGCATCCCCGGCGAGAACCTGCTGCACTGGGTTCCGCGCATCGGACACCGCGGAAAGATCCCGAGCCGCCTGAAGTCTTTTCGCTTTACGGCCGAGGATTTGGCGTTGCTCGCCGAGCTCAGTCGAGAGCTCGACCTCTCGGAAACCGAAACGCTCCGCCAGGCTCTGCGCAAACTCGCCCACGCGAGCGATGTGAACACGGCGTCGGACCGCGAGTAGCAGTACCCGCCCGCACGAGGGTCTACCTTCTCGGCGCCCCCAGCAAGAATCGAACTTGCGACCTTGGCTTTAGGAAAGCCCTCGGCGATTGATCAATCAGGCTGTTTTTTTGCGTTTCCGTGATGCGTTCGCGTTGCCTGGGGGCAATACGGGGGCAAAACTCGCGAGCCGATCAAACGCGGCCCGGGTCGCCTCGGTGGTCAGGTGCGCGTAGCTGCGCTGGGTGACGGCCACGTTCGAGTGCCCGAGCAGCTTCGAGACCACCTCGAGCCGCTCCCCCGCGTTGATGAGCAACGTCCCCACGTGGCGGCGCAGGTCGTGGAACGTGATGTCTGGGGTCCCCGCCCGCTCCGCCACCCTGGCAAAGTGCTTCGAGAAGCCGTCCACCGTGTAGGGCTTGCCGTGGCGGTTCACGAATACGAAGCCGCCCTTGCTCTCGGCCAGCGCCTCTTTGAGCACGGCGACCAGCGGGGGTGTGATCGCGATTTGGTGGTTCCGGTTCTGCTTGGTGCTCGAAAGGTCGATTACCTTGCCGCGCAGGTCTACGTCGGTGACGCGCAGTGAGAGCAGCTCGCCGAGCCGGCATCCGCTCAGAAGGTCGGCTTGCACGACCCGACGCGCGAACCTGGAATCCTGCCGGCGGAAGGCTGCCAGGATGGCATCGAGCTCCTTGGGCTTGATCGGTCGCTGCCGGCCGGGCGGCTCCTCGAGCATCGCGACCTCACGAATCACCGCCGCGCGCTCGCGATCCATCCAGCCCCACTCCGAGCGCGCGGCGAGCCCGCACATGTGCTTCACGACCATCAGACCCTTGTTGATGGTGGCCGGCGCCGTGCGCTTGGCTTTGCGTTTCGACTTGTAGGTTTCGAGCAGCGTCGCGTCGAGCCGTTCAATCGGCACGTCGCCGACCGTCTCGGCCCAGACCTTTGCGATTGAGGTGCGTTGCTTGTGCGCCTTGGGTCGGTTCGTTTCGACCCATTCGAGGTATTGCTTGAACGCTTGAGACAGCTTCGCGGGCTGCGAGGCGTCACGCCGCGTGAGAGTGCCGCCGAGCGCGCCGGTCAGAACCGCTTGCGCCCGTAGCCGAGCGGCGCCGGCAGTGGTGCCCGGCGGCAAGCGCTCCTTGTGTCGCTGCGGTGCGCCGCTCGAGTCCTTCCAACGCAGGTCGATCCGATACCGTCCGTCCGCGTCCTTGTAGAGACCGCGGACACCCGTTCTGTTCGCGCGCGCCACGATGAAAGCCTAGCACGCGCAGCGAGTTGCAGAGGCGCTTCCAAACCATCACGCGAGGGTGCTCGGACAAATTCAGTCCGAGTTGCGCCGAGGGCCTGCTTGACGCTCGGCTGCGCCTAGGTCAGGCATTTGCAAATGCTGAGAGAATCGGCGGTTGCGAAGATTGTTGAAGCGATTCAAGGGCGAGCTTTTTTCGACGTCAGTGACTTCGACCTGAAAGCGTCTACGGGCTCGTACACAATCACGTACAGACATACTCCGGAGTACCACGTGCACCTCTCCCACGGCTCGCAAGACGGAGCCCTCGATGTGGACTTGTCCCCGGGATCCGTGATGCGCACAGACGAGTACTCAATCGGTGCAGACATCGGCAGCATCGTGGAGGCGGTCCGCTCTTGGCTAGGCTTCCTCGAGATTGATCTACATGCGGAACCAGTTGCCCGCCAGGTGCAGGACCAGAGGCGCGCTCTGGACGAGCTGCAGGAAGAGTTCGGCGAACTACCAGACCGATTCTTCACGCAGTATGAAGCCGCCGAAGTGCGTCGTCGGCTCGATGAGCTCGCGGAGATGATTCGCGGCCACATCGAGCAAGAGGCAGTCGATGACGCCGAACGCGCTGCAGCGCTGGCTAGGCTGGAAGCCGAGATCGACAATCTCAAAGAGAGCGCCGAGGCTTTCAAAGTCAGGGTTTGGGTCTCGAAGGTCGTCAGCAAGCTGAGCGGGTTTGGGCGCTGGTACGGCGACAATCGCCTCTGGCTCACGGACGTCGCGAAGGTCGTGAAGCCGTTGGTGTTGCCTGAGAGCGCCGACAGCAACGACCCTAGCGAGTAGCCGCCGTCCGGGTCTCAATATCCGACCAGCGGCTTGCGGCGAAGCCCACGCCGGCCACTCGCACCGTCGCGCCTGCAGGGCCACCTCGTGCTTCAGTGGAGAGTCAAAGGAGCCGACGCTCGTGCGCGCTATTGGTAAATCGGCCACTGCGGCATACGCAGCTCCAGGTGCTTGTGAACGGAAAGCGGCGCGCTCTCGTCGGTCCGGCGCATTGCGGTGAGCGTGCCGTCGGATGAAACAACGATGGCGAGCACTCCGGGAACTCGAGCTGCAGCGACCGCCGCAGACTGGTGGCGTGCGCCGCCCAGCTGAGACAGAGCGCCAACGGCTCGCATCGTTCGCTCGTACGGATCATGCAACTCAATCCCGCATTCAAGTTTTGCAATTTCCGCGACTACGAAAAATATGCCGAAGCCGAGCATGGTCAGATCGGGAAGGATCAGAACCATGCCGTCCGTTGCGGTCAGGCGTGCGACGGCATCGAGCTCGCCTGCGAACTTCTCTCGGAAGTGATAGCCAGTAACGAGATGAGCCGCCATGGCATCTTTCGTTGCGGGTCTGAGCCTGCAGGTCTTCAGCCGCCGGCCCATCAATAGTTGCAGCGACGCTTGCCGACGCATCCACTCGCGGTAGTGTTCGTGTTCAGCGCGCTGCACTCTGCGCTCGGGCGCAGCCGGAGCAAATGGATGGCTTGCAACGTGTTGTTCCCAAT
>DATHEN010001283.1:0-4430 GCA_035318565.1 Polyangiaceae bacterium | reverse complement strand
GGACGCTTACGAGGCGGGCCGCAGCACGGTTGCGCGCTTTCTGAATGCCTCTTCTCCGAAGGACATCGTGCTGCTGCGTGGGACTACCGAAGCCATCAACCTGGTCGCGCAGAGCTGGGGTGGACGACACGTGGGCGAGGGAGACGAAATCGTGATCACGTGGCTCGAGCACCACGCCAACATCGTGCCGTGGCAACAGCTCGCCGCCAAGAAGCGGGCTCGGCTGCGCGTCGCGCCCGTCGACGATCGCGGCCAAATCATCCTGGAGGAATACGAAAGGTTGCTCGGACCTCGAACCCGCATCGTGGCGTTCTCACAGGTCTCTAACGCACTCGGTACCATCACTCCAGCCCGCGAGATGGTAGCCATGGCGCACCGCCATGGTGCGCGCGTGCTGTTGGACGGCGCGCAGGCGGTGGCGCATATGCCGGTCGACCTGCAGGCGCTGGATTGCGATTTTTATTGCTTCTCGGGACACAAGATATTCGGCCCCACAGGGGTCGGCGTACTCTATGGCAAGCCCGACGCGCTCGAAGAAACGCCGCCATGGCAGGGCGGCGGCAACATGATCAGCGACGTCACCTTCGAAAAAACCGCTTATCAGCCGCCGCCGAATCGCTTCGAGGCGGGCACGAACAACATTGCCGACGTGGTGGGCCTCGGTACCGCGCTCGACTACGTCAGTGCATTGGGCCGGGAAACAGTGAGCCGCTACGAGCACGAGCTCCTCGAGTATGGCACCGAAGAATTGCAGCGCGTTCCGGGGCTGTGTGTGATTGGCACGGCCGACGACAAGGCGGGAGTCCTGTCCTTCGTCCTCGACGGCATGCGCACGGAGGATATCGGCACGGCGCTGGATCAAGCAGGTATCGCGGTGCGTTCGGGCCACCATTGTGCCCAGCCGATCTTGCGGCGCTTCGGCCAAGAAAGCACCGTGCGCGCCTCGCTCGCGCCGTACAACACGCGTGATGACATCGACGCGCTGACAGCGGTGCTGCGCCGCCTTCAATCGGGCCGGCCCGCTCGGCACGTTTGAATCGTAGGAGGCGCCGCTTGACGGCTGAGGCCTCCAAACGTCCATTCTGATAGATCTGCGAAACTTCGAGGGTTTCGCGATCCGCTTGGATCTAGTGGCGATGTCGGCGCCAGGTCGGCGTGCTGCGGCTTGCGCTTTGGCTAGTGTCTATTATAGTAGACAAATGGTTCGTTCCGTTAGTCCTCGAGAAGCACAAGAGCTCATCGCCCGCGGCGCGGTGGATGTGGTGGATGTTCGCGAACCGCGCGAATGGTCCCGCGGCCATTTGCCAGGGGCGCGTCTCGTACCGCTGGACCGTCTCCGGTCGAGCCCAAAGGCCGCGCTGACGCGCGATGGGGTCATCTTCGTGTGTGCTGCCGGAGTGCGCAGTCAGGCGGCTGCCAAGGCTGCGGCTGCGCAGGGTTTCACCGAGCTTTACAGCTTGAACGGTGGAACGCGCAGCTGGCAAAACGCGGGGTTACCGCTAGTTCAAGACTGACGTCGCGCTGTGACGAGTCGCTCGGTCGGTTCAGGCACGGACCAGCGCGGCTATGGCCGCCACGAGCTTCGCGGGATCGATAGGCTTCGCGAGGTGCCGTTGAAAACCCGCGGAGAGCGCGTCTTGGCGATCCTCGGCGCGCGCGAAGGCCGTGAGCGCGAGGGCGGGAATGGCGTGGGTGCTGGTTTCGGCGCGCACTCGAGTGAGGAACGAGTAGCCGTCCTCCTCCGGCATGCCGATGTCCGAGACGATTGCCGAGATGCGCGTCTCCGTCAAAGCACGCAGCGCCGTCGCCACGTCGCCGGCCTGCACGACGTTCGCCCCTGCATCTTCGAGCACGATGGCGGCGAGCTCGCGCGCGTCGCGCTCGTCGTCGACGATGAGCACGGAGAGACCGCGCAACGACGGTCGCGTGTCGGGTGCGGTTTCGCTGATCTGGCTCGGCTCGGCATTGGTGCCGGCGGGCGATGTGAATGTCTCGATCGCGCGCCGGGGCAGCGCGATTTCGAAGGTCGAACCGCGCCCTTCGCCGTCGCTCTGCGCCGTGACGACTCCGCCGTGCAGCTCGACGAGGTGTCGCACGATGGCCAGGCCCAGGCCGAGGCCGCCGTGCACGCGCGTGGTCGAGGCGTCAGCTTGACGAAAGCGGTCGAACACGTATGGCAAGAAGCTCTGAGGTATCCCTTTGCCGGTATCGCTGACGAGGATGCGCAGCTCGTTCGTGTCGCCGGTCGCGCGCACGCGCGCCGAGCCGCCGGCAGGCGTGAACTTGACGGCGTTCGATAGCAGGTTCCACACCACTTGCTGGATCCGATCTTCGTCGGCGATCCATGGGCCCTGCACGTGCGTCTCCACGTGCAGCCGCACTCCTTTCGCGATGGCTGCCGGGCGGACCGAATCGGCAGCAGCGCCGATCACGCTCGCCACGTCGACGGGCTTCGGGCTGAGCAGCAGCTTCCCCGAGATGATGCGCGAGACGTCGAGCATGTCGTCGATGATCTTCGCCTGCGCGCGTGCGTTCCGCTCGATGATGGGAAGAGCCCTGTCGATGCGATCGCGCCCGCCCGGTTCCATGACGATACCCGACCAGCCGAGGATCGCGTTGAGCGGCGTGCGGAGCTCGTGCGAAACCGTCGCGAGGAAATCGTCCTTGGCGCGGCTTGCCGCCTCTGCTTGCTGCCGCAAGAGCTCGGCCTGCTTGCGCGCAGTGGCTTGCTGAACGGCCAGCGCCTCGAGCTGTCTTCGAGCGAGCACCTCGCTCGTGACCTCGGTGCAGATGACGAGAACACCGTTTGCGCGTCCGTCGTCGTCGAACAGCGGCGAGTAGCTGTAGTTGAACCAGGCATCGTCCACGCGCCCGCCGCGCACGATCGGCACCAGCACCTTTTCGTTGAAGACGCATTCTCCCCGCTTCGCCTCGAGGAGCTGCGCGCCGACAATCGGCCAAGCGTCGTGCCAGCACTCCTCTGCGCGCTGCCCCATCGCTGCCGGGTGCTTCTCTCCCAAGATCGGCAGAAAGCCGTCGTTGTAGAGGTTCACGAGCTCGGGTCCCCAAAAGATGCACATCGGCTGACGCGTCGCGAGCATCGTGCGCACCTGGGAGAGCAGCGCGAGCGGCCAGCTGTGCGGTGAGCCCAAGCTGGTGTGCGTCCAGTCCAGCTCGCGGACGAGCGCACCGGCGACCCCACCGCCGCGAAACAGCGATGCTGCTGCGTTCGTGTCCATGGAAACGAGCATAGCTGTTTCGCTACGGCCGCGCAGGGCGAGGGAGCCGACCCCGAGGCTATCTGCGCTTACGCTTCGACGAGGTTGCGTCTTTTTCCGCAGGTGCGGGCGCCAGCGCGAGTTTGCACAGCGCGGCGAGGTTGGCGACGAGCCAGCGGTGAGCGGGACCGAAAGGCGTATCCGCACGATGGACCGCCCACAAGCGGAGCGTGTGCTCGTCATCGCGCCAGCCCTCGGGGCGTATGCGCACGAGCGTTCCGCGCCGCAAATCGGCCCGCACCAAATGCTCCGGCAGATTGCCCCAGCCGAGCCCTGCCCGCAAAAGTGCGCGCTTGGTGTGGATGTCGGCGATGCGCCAGGTGCGGTGCGAAAGCACGGCCTGATCCTCGGTTCCGTGCTCGCTGCGTTCCGTGAGGACCACCTGCACGACGTCCGCGAAGCGTCGCCGTGGGATCTCCCCGCGCGCGCTCGCGAGCGGGTGGTTGGGGGCGACCACGGAAAGCATCCGAACCGGGGCGAGGCGATGACTTTCGAGACCTGCTACGAGACCCTTGGGGGTGACGACGCCGAGCGTCGCCGTGCCGTCGAGGACACGGGCAGACACCGCTGTCATGATCTGCGTGTCGACCCGCAGATCGACAGTTGGAAACTCACGCGCAAAAGCGCTGCAGAGCTCCGCGAGTGCAGAGAGCGGGAACAGCGCGTCCACGCACAGGTGTACGGACGGCTCGAGGCCGCCGACGATGCTTTCGGCGAGTCTGCGTAGGTCGTCGGCTTCGGCGCACACGCTCCGTGTCGCGGCGAGCACCGCACGGCCTGCTTCGGTCAAGGTCGGCGTCTTGGTCTCTCGGTTCCAGAGCACCACCTCGAGCTCACGTTCGAGGTTCGCCATGGACTGGCTCACCGCCGATTGAACTCGCCGCAGCTTTCGCGCCGCCGCCGAGAAGCTGCCGTGCTCGGCGACCAGCAGCAGGGTGCGCAGCTGGTCGAGCGTGAACGGGTCGGTCATGGAATTCGAATGTATCAATGTTAGTGATGGAAGCCATCAGTTTTTGGCCGATTCCCGAGATGGATTTCAGTGCGCACGTTTACGGCATTGGCGGCGCGTCCCGCCGAAACGACAGGAGACGAAGCAATGATGACCGTTCGCCGTGCCACGGAGCGCGGGCACGCAGACCACGGCTGGCTCGA
>DATHEN010001282.1:0-4640 GCA_035318565.1 Polyangiaceae bacterium | reverse complement strand
CGTGCCAGCGGGCGGGGGAACCTGCACGATCGTCATCACGTTCACGGCGCAAATTCCATATCCGATGAGCGCATATTTGCGGGTTCAGTACTTCTGGAAGGATGCCGCCAAGTACAAATTCGTGATCCACGGCCTGTCCGGCGCAGGCGTCGCGCCCGCCATATTGTCGGGCCCCGAGAGCTTCGACTATGGCGAACTGTCCGTCGGTTCTTCGACGCCGAAGTCGTTCGTTTTCACGAACTGGACCGACGATCCCGTCACGCTCGGAGATCTAAGCAACGCCGGCGCTGGACTGGCGCCGCCATTTTCGGCGAGTGGCAGCTGCACCACAGCGGGCAGCGTGGCACCCAATGGCGGTCAGTGCACACTGGTGGTGAGCTTCGCGCCAACGGTGATCGGCGACGCTTCCGATGAGCTCACCTTCCGCTATCGTTTCGCCGGTAGCGACGCCGAACAGATGATCACCCGCACGCTGCGCGGCACCGGTGGAGCGCCCGACTCTGTCGTGTCCTTGTCGGCCGGTAATGATACGACGTGTGCAGTGCTCGCGAGCGGTAACCTGCGCTGCTGGGGCGGACATTCTGCCTACGGGCAGCTCGGTTACGGCAACATCGAGCCCATCGGCGACGACGAGTGGCCGGCCGTCGCCGGAAACGTCGACGTCGGAGGAAGTGTCGCCCAGGTGGCTGCGGGCGAGATGCACACGTGCGCGCGACTCACCACTGGAACGGTGCGCTGTTGGGGATGGGGCGGCACCGGGAGCCTCGGCTACGGCAACGAGAACGCAATCGGCGACGACGAGCCACCGAGCAGCGCGGGAGATGTCCGCGTCGGGGGACCAGTGACCCAGATCGCTACCGCACACCACACCTGCGCGCTGCTTTCGAACGGAGCCGTGCGCTGCTGGGGCTATAGCGAGTACGGACGACTCGGTTATCCCGGCGTTCAGAGCGTCGGAGTCGCCACGCACCCCGAATCGGCAGGGGACGTGGATGTGGGCGGAGCGGTCGCGCAAATCGCTTTGGGCGAGCGGCACACGTGCGCGCTGCTGGTTGGCGGAGCCGTTCGCTGCTGGGGCTCGAATTTCAACGGCCAGCTCGGATACGGCTTCGTGAGAGATGTCGGCGACGACGAAACCCCCGCAACGGTCGGAGACGTGAACGTCGGTGGCCGAGTCACGCAAATCGCCGCCGGCAATTCTCACACCTGCGCGCTCTTGTCGACCGGCGCGGTACGCTGCTGGGGAATGAGCCAGCGAGGCCAGCTCGGCTACGGTGACACCCGCACACTCGGGGACGACGAGACGCCGGCCGACGTGGGCGACGTGCCGGTGGGCGGAACCGTTCGCGCGATTGCGGCCGGGGGTGTGCACACGTGCGCACTGCTCTCGACCGGCAACGTACGCTGCTGGGGATATGCGGAGTTTGGTCAGCTCGGCTACGGGAACCGTGACGACATCGGCAACGACGAGCCCGCGTCCGCAGGTGGAGACGTGGACGTGGGAGGTAGCGTGCAACAGATCGTGACCGGCGGCGCCCACACCTGCGCGCTCCTCAGCGGAGGGCGCGTGCGCTGCTGGGGCAAAAACGCCGAGAACCCGAACCTTTGTCGACCCTCGGGCTCCACGTGCGGCAACCTCGGATACGCGCATCTCGAAAACATCGGCGACAACGAGCTCCCCAAAGACGCGGGCGACGTGCTGGTGCGCTAGAAACGCTTTCCTACGACTCGACGCGCGGCTTTCGATCACTTGCTGCCTTCAAAAACTCAAGAAGAACTGACGTATGGCAGGACCAGCAAAGCTCGGAAAGGAGTGCGCGCCAGCGTGCTGGCACCACAGCACGCGTCGGGCGCAGCCGGAGTACTCCACGCACGGCGCGGGCTCGCTGGGAGCGCCGGATGCAGCCGAGCAACCGTTGGCAGCCAACCAGTAATCACGGCTATACATGCCTTGCGCGATCTTCACGGTCTCGTCCGCTGTGCCATGCACGATCATGGCAGCGACTCCTTTGCTGCATCGGCTCGATGGACCCCCACCCGCAGCGGGGGCGATTGCACGAAACGTGTCGGGTCGGGAACAGCCGAGTTCATTCACGAAGAAAGCCCCGTTGCTCTGACCTGCCGCGAAGATTCGCGTGCTGTCCACGCAGTGCGTACGACCGAGCTCGACGAGCAGTGCGTCGATGAACGCATAGTCGTTGCCGTCGGGTGAAACGTTCCAGGCGATCCCGCCGGCGCCGGGAAATGCGAGCGCTTGTGGATAGACGTAGAGAGCGGCTTCCGCGCCGGTCAATCCGTACTGGCTTGCTTGTTCGGCGGTCCCGCTGCCGCCGTGGAACCCGAGAATGACTGGCGCAGGCGTGTCGGCGGCGAGACTGGCCGGCACAACGACGAGATAGCTGCGCTGCGTGCCGCCGACATCGAGCGTGCTCTTGGTGGTGCCTGTCGCGACGGGCGCGCCACATCCGGGAGAGCCGCCGGCGCCGCCTGCACCGCCGCCCGTCCCTGACGAACCTGAGTTGCCGGCCGTTCCCGATGCTCCGGAACTGCTTCCCGCTGAGCCTGCGTTGCCCCCGAGTCCTGCTGAACCCGAATTCCCTCCCGCCCCAGAAAACCCGCCACTTGCTCCAGTGCCCGCAGAGCCTGCGCTTCCACCTTCCCCCGCTGAGCCCGAGTCCTCATCTCGTGCGCCGGCACTTCCGCCTGAGCTCGGAGACTGCCCGCCATCAGTAAGCGTGCCATTGCAGGCCGTGACGTATATCAACGCCACGCCGAGGGCCGGCGCCAGCGCGACCGCGCAACGTCCACGAATCCAAGCCTGGCCCATATCGCAGTTTTCGCGATCCGAAGCAGCAGTTCAAAGGCTTTGTTTCTTACTCGAGTGCTCAGCGTGCAAGGCGCGAGAGCAACCACATGCAGCTACATCGGCTCGCGCGGCGCCATCGATACGATTGGATGCGAGCCGGATCGGCTTCCGAGCCTTTCGTGCGTGGGATAAGTTCTACTGAGCTGAATGCTGGCGAGGATGAAACGCCTGGGGCTCGTCGTCTCGATCGTTTCGCTGTGCGGTGCATGGCGTCTCGTCAGCGCATGCAACTCCGACTCGACGAACTCGTCCGAGCCGACTGCCAACGATGCAGCCGTAGGCAGCGACGCTCGCGCCGCCGACGGCACCGTGAGCGAGGATGGCGCATCGACCCCGATTGATGGAGGTTCCGATAGCGCGTTTCGCCCGCCTCGACTTCGCATTGCGGCTGGGGACTACACGGTGTGCGCCGTCAGCGCCGACGGCAACATGGGCTGCTGGGGATCGAACGAACGCGGTCAGTTCGGTATCGGGACGCACAGCGCGTTCAGGGAGGCGCATCCTCCTCCTGCGACGTTGATCCCGAACTTCAGGGTCACGGAGCTGGCGGTCAATGCCGACCACGCGTGCGCGATCTCCGAAGGGCAGGTCCACTGTTGGGGCTACAACAAGACGAGCCAGCTCGGTCACACTCCAGACATCGAGCTGGACGCCGGCGACGCCGGTCTTTGCCCTGGCGGCGAACCCTGCGCCAAGCAACCGGTGGCCGTGGCCGGAACGAACGGAGCGAAGGCGGTCTCGGTCGGTATTACGTTTTCTTGCGCGGCTCTTGCAGAAGGCGTGTCGTGCTGGGGCCTCGGCGCTTACGGAGCCATCGGCCCGGTCGACGGCGGCACGGTCGCCGGCAGGCCCAACCCGGTGCCGCTCGGGCCAGTGGACGAACTCCGATCGGGGCACGATTTTTCGTGCGCGCGCCGCTCGAGCGACGGTTCGATCTGGTGCTGGGGGTCGAACAACTACGGCCAGCTCGGGCGGTCAGGCGATGCAGGACCGGACGCGGCCGCCGGGGATGGCGAGCTTCATCCCATCCCGCTGCGAGTGGGGACGTTCAGCGGCACGCGGGGCCTCGGCATTGGTCGTCACCACGCCTGTGCCATTCTCGATGACGCGAGCGTCGTTTGTTGGGGATACGACGACGTCGACGCGACCCCCACTGGCGGCGGTCAGCTGGGCCACGATACGAGTCTCGACCGGAGATGCATCAGCGGAGAGCTCTGCAATCCGGAGCCTCTCGCCGTTGCCGGGCTGAGCAATGTGCGCCAGCTCGCCCTCGGCTACAATCACTCGTGCGCCCTCCGCGAGGACGGCAGCGTTCTCTGTTGGGGTTTCAGCGGTCGGGGGGCGCTGGGACGCCCGCCCACCGGGGACACGAGCCAAACCGTCTTCACGCCGAAACCGGTCAGCGGTCTCACTGGAGTCACACGAATCACAGCGGGCGGCCTCGTTACCTGCGCGACCACCAGCAACGACGAGGTCTGGTGCTGGGGCAGCAATAGCTACGGGGTGCTCGGTCCCCCGGGCGTGTATGGGCCCGCACCGGTGCGCATCGAACCGCTGTGAAAATTAGACGGTCTGTCCGCGCACCGGGCTGCGGGGTAGCCTGCTAGCCGATGCAGGTCACCGATTCGGAGCTGTCGCAGGCCGAAATTGAAGGGTTCATGCGCGAAGCGTTGACAGAGGGTCGAAGAGCCCTGCCGGCGTGCTTACCCAATCCGCCCGTCGGGTGCGTCTTGGTGCAACGGCGCGTGATCGTCGCGCGCGGGCACACTCAGCC
>DATHEN010001281.1:0-3847 GCA_035318565.1 Polyangiaceae bacterium | reverse complement strand
TGATCGAGTTTGTGACAGTAGTGCTAGAGGACTCTTTTGGCGCTTCCAAGAGGGTCAATAGTCCCTCCGGCACTTCCGGGAGCCTCATTGGTGTGCGTGGCTACCACCAGATGAGGAGCCGATTGCGTGCTCTCTACGCCTTCAGCCGATAACCCGTCTTGAAGATCCACGACACGACGCCGAGACATGCGAGCAGGAAGACCAGCGTCATGCCCAAGCTGACGCCGACGCGCACGTCGGAGACGCCGTAGAAACTCCAGCGGAAGCCGCTGATCAGGTACACCACCGGGTTGAACAAGGTGAGCTTCTGCCAGAGCGGCGGCAGCATGCTGATTGAGTAGAAGCTGCCGCCCAGAAAGGTGAGCGGAGTGACGATCATCATGGGAACGAGTTGCAGCTTTTCGAAGCCGTCCGCCCAGACTCCGATGATGAAGCCGAAGAGACTGAACGTGAGCGACGTCAGCACCAGAAACGCGAACATCCAGAATGGGTGCTCGATGCTGAACGAGACGAACAGGCGCGCCGTGGCCAAGATCAGGAGGCCGAGCATAACCGACTTGGTGGTCGCCGCGCCCACGTAGCCGATGACCACTTCAATCGCGGAAATCGGCGCGGAGAGTACCTCGTAAATGGTGCCGGCGAATTTCGGCATGTAGATGCCGAACGATGCGTTCGAGATACTCTCGGTCAGAATCGACAGCATGATCAGGCCCGGCACGATGAACGCGCCGTAGTTGACGCCGTCGATTTCGGCCATGCGCGAGCCGATCGCCGATCCGAAGACGATGAAGTACAGCGAGGTCGAGATCACGGGCGAGGCGATGCTCTGAAGCAACGTGCGAAAGGTGCGAGCCATCTCGAACGTGTAGATGGCGCGGATGGCGTACACGTTCATGGCCGCGACCTCACCAGGCTGACGAAGATCTCTTCGAGCGAGCTCTGCGAGGTCTGCAGGTCTTTGAAAACGATGCCGTGTTCACCGAGCCGCTTCAGGAGATCGGCAATGCCCGTTTCCTCGCTGTGCGCATCGAAGGTGTAAACGAGCTCGTTGCCCCCGTCCGAGAGCTCCAGCGCTTCACGGGAGAGCTCGTCAGGGATGCGCTCGAGGGGATTCGAGAGCTGCAGAGTGAGCTGCTTTTTGCCGAGCTTTTCCATCAGCGCGGCCTTGTTCTCCACCAAGATGATCTCGCCCTTGCTGATCACGCCGATGCGGTCGGCCATCTCTTCGGCTTCTTCGATGTAGTGCGTGGTCAAGATGATCGTCACTCCGCCGGCGCGTAGGCCGCGCACCATGTTCCACATGTTGCGCCGCAGCTCGACGTCCACTCCCGCCGTGGGCTCGTCCAGGAACAAAATTTGCGGCTCGTGTGATAGCGCCTTGGCGATCATCACACGGCGCTTCATGCCGCCCGAGAGCGCCATGATCTTGGAGTCCTTCTTGTCCCAGAGCGACAGGTCGCGCAGCACTTTTTCTATGTGAGCGGGGTTCGCCGGTTTACCGAAGAGTCCCCGGCTGAACTTCACGGTGTCCAGAACCGTCTCGAACATGTCCGTGGACAGCTCTTGCGGTACCAGGCCGATCTTGGAACGGGCCGCGCGGTAGTCACGGATGATGTCGTGACCGTCTACGTGCACGCTGCCCGCGCTGGGATTCACGATGCCGCAGATGACGCTGATGAGCGTGGTCTTGCCCGCGCCGTTCGGCCCGAGCAACGCGAAGATCTCCCCTTGGTGGATCTCCAGGTCGACGCTCTTCAGGGCCTGGAAACCGGAGGCGTAGGTTTTGCTGAGCTTCGAGACGGTCAATATGGGCGGCAAGGTCTTGCTCTCTTCAACGCAGCAAACCCGCCATCACGCAAAACGAGGTGTGCCAGATCGCTTGGCATTGAATGGTGCTCGAAATGGCACGGGCGTGGGACGTGAGCAGGCGGGGGCAACATTCCTGGGACCGAAACTGGCAAGGTCAAGTAGTGGCTGGGAAACGAACGAAAATTGAATGCACGGTGCGAAGCGATAGCTCAGAAGCGGGGTCCCGGCACACCGATTTTCCCCTCGCGCGCGCAGCGGCCATTTTTGGCCGGATTCGAACAATTTTCACGGCGCTGACCTTTGCCGTCCTCGTGTCTCATTCACCGCGCGTGTTACCGAAACCCACACTGTTCAGCCGCACTCGCACGGAGGCCAGCCAATGACGACACGCGCAGCCCGTAATACGCAGCTCACGAATCGGAGCGCACTCGCTGCGCTGCTCGCGGCAACGTTCGCAGGGCTCGCGTGCTCGCCGCCTCCGCCCACGGGAGTGGGAGGCGCTGCCGGCAGCGGCGGAGCGGGCGGCGGTGCCGGGCAATGCGGTTCGGCGCCCGCGCTCCCGCTACTCGCGCTGTCGACCGCAGTTCCGAGCGCGGGCTTGAGCGCGTTGAGTCATGCGGTGCAGGCACCCGGCTCGAATGACTGGTACCTCGTCGAACAGGGCGGCCGCGTCATGATCTGGAGTGGCGGTGCGCTGCGTTCGACGCCGTTCATCGACTTGCGGAGCGAGTCCGCTATCGGTGGCGGCTACGAAGAACGCGGGTTGCACAGTCTCGCGTTTGCGCCGGACTACGCCAGCAGCGGCAAGGTGTACGTCAATCTGACTGCAACCGCGGGCGCGGCGCTCAATTCGGACCTCGTGCTCGAATTTCGGCGTTCGGCCCAAGATCCTTACAGCGTGGATCCGTTCTCGCGGCGCGTGCTTTTGGAAACACCCGGCGGCGTGGGCCTGCTCGGTAACGTTCACAACAGCTACGAGTTGAAGTTCGGGCCGGACAACCTGCTGTATGTCGGCATGGGAGATGGCGGCGGCACGTGCAATTCGGAACGTCCCGGCGTCCCGCAAGACGTCGCGTCGCCGTTCGGCAAGCTGCTGCGTCTCGATCCGAACGCGCCCGCGCCTCATGCGGCAGCCGGCAACCCGTTCGCGTCGGGTGGCGACGCGCGAGTCTTGCACTACGGTCTTCGCAATCCGTTTCGTTTCAACTTCGACCGAGCTACCGGCGACTTGTACATCGGTGACGTCGGCCAGTGGGGCTTCGAGGAGCTCGACGTGGCGCCGCGCAACTCCGCCGGTCTGAACTTCGGCTGGGGTGCGTTCGAGGGCACGACCGCGACGTGCACGGGTCGTACGTTGCGCCCCGGATCGGTGCACACGCCGCCGGCATTCGTGGCGGATCGGCGGGCTGGCTCGTGCGGTCAATTCTGCGATTGGACGTCCGTCGTAGCGGGCGTCGTGTACCGCGGTACGGCCATCCCCGCGCTCGCGGGCACGTACCTGTTTGGCGACTACACCGGCGCTCGCATGGTGGCGCTCACGCGCTGCGGCACGCAGACGTCACCCGTGAGTGTGATTCGCAAGCAATGCGCGGGCGCGGGCGCGGGTGAGGCCTGCTTCAGCAGTGTCGGAGGGGCAGCAGGGCTCGGCGCCATGACGGCGATTGTCGAGGGCAACGACGGCGAGCTCTACCTGGTGGCGAACCGCAACACGCTGCTCAAAGTCGTGCCGCGCCCCTAGCGGCTTCACCCGCTATTTGTGCGCTGCCATGCGCCGCTCGAGATCCGCGCAACAGACCGTGCGACGGACTTGCTCGCCGCTGCCTTGGACCTTCGCTGCGACTTGAGGGGGCGTCGCGCTGCCGGCCTCGCTCCACCACGCTTCGGCGTCGGCTTCGCTCCAGGCTCGCGCGTCCGCGCACTGCTTCAGTTCACGCGCGAGCTCCCGCGCGCTTTGCGGGCGCGCTGCCGGATCTTTCGCGAGGCAAGCGAGCACCACGCGTTCGAGATCGCTCGGCACGGCCACCAGCTCCGACGGCGG